>JBOIEG010000001.1:0-6835 GCA_050740915.1 Gammaproteobacteria bacterium
GACCTGTACTGGGAGTTCCATAAGACCCAAGAGCTCGCGCGTAATCATACCTCACGCTATGAGTGCCTACCCCTGCAGAAGGCTGCTTGACCACCCGTGAGCGTCGTTTTAAAAGAGCCGCACCCAAAGTGATTGAACAATGGAGCAAAGCAAAAACCACACGTCTGCTTTGCGATTCGACAAAGTGCAGGGAGGCAATTTATCGAAGGGTCCTAGAGTCCCGGGTGCTTTATTTCGGTTGATCAAGGCCGCCAACAGGTGATCTCCGACACAGGCCGTCGTTTGATCTGCGGCACCACCGCGGGGTAGCCATACCAGAATAAACCGACGAGAAATTCTTCGCTCGGGTCGATGTTCAGCAGTTTAAAAAAGCGCGGCTCGCGCGTTACATCCCCGGTGGTCCATTTCACCCCTATGCCGTGGCTCCATAAAAAGAGACAAAAATTCTGCACGGCGCAGCAACAGGCGGCGTAGTCTTCTCGCTCTTGATCGGGATCCGATGGTCTCAGGCAGGTTAGCACCAGCCATCCGGGGATCTGGCGCCAGCGGCGCAATTTGGCATCTCCAGCCTGTGCACCTCTGCGTTCGGCGACACGTGCGGCATTCAAGCGCGCGATCGCTTCGGCGGTCTCTGGCCCCAAAAGATAAAATCGCCAAGGCTCGGATAAACGGTGATTCGGTGCCCATCGCGCCAGTTCGATGGCCTGCAGGATCAGATCTTCTGGCACGGCTTCGGGTTTGAAATCGTGAATGGTTCGCCTGGAACAAACGAGCTCGCGGATTAAAGACGCCTTGGGCATCGAGAGTCACTCTCAATAGGGTGGGGAAATACCCCTATTTCAGTAGCATCCGTTCGCAGCCTGGACGGGACGGTAGCCTTTTTGACAAGCGCTGCGCGTTTTAACGACTTGCACCGCAGCGCCAGCAATCTGTAAACTGACCTTCACTGGTTTCTCCGCATACGCTGCACTCCCAACTCTCGGCTGAGTGCCTGGGTTCAACAAGAATCGATTTCACTAACCGTCGGGCTGCCTCAATGCATTCGGGGTCAAGAACCCAAAGCTCTGGCCAGCACTCGGTCGCTGGAATTTCTCCCATCGCACCGGCCAAGTACTCGTTCTTGACCATACACTGAATACCATGGTCCTCTAGAGCTTGCTTGAGATAAACGATCTTCGTCCAGTCGGCGTTGCAATAGAGGCTTTTCATCGTTTCAGTCCTGTGTGAAGGATGGTAGCGCCAGCGGCCGGGATATCCGGGCAACGTGATAGAAAATGCGCGGCTTTAGTCGGGTTATGCCCTGCGTTTCAACAGCACATAGACTGCCCCTGTACCTCCATCTACCGGTCGGGCTGAACAGAACGCGAGCACGTCATGGCGTTGACTTAACCAATACTTTAACTTTTGTTTCAGCACGGGTTGCCTGTTGAAGGACCCGTTACCCTTTCCATGGATAACTCGTACGCAGCGATATCTCAGCATCAAGCATTGCGACAGGAAACCTCCCAGTGCTTGGCGCGCGAGAGGCGCCGTCATCCCGTGCAGATCGAGCTCCGCTTGTATGCTGAAACTTCCTCGCCGCAATTTTCGAAACTGTGGCCAGGATATGGACGACTGGCAGTAGAGTAACTCCTCTCCCGTCTCTAACTCGCTCGGGTCGTAGCTCCCGTTTAACATCTCGTTCCGCACGCCCCTTTCTCGCGCCAAACGCTTGCTTGGTATGGGCAAGGGGCCTGGATGCCGCAGCAAAACCCTGGAGCTGCGCAACGGCTTTACCGCGCCAATGGCTTCCTGGAACAGTGCGGCATCCTCTGCTGTAAGCTCCGATATCGGAGCCATCTCTCGGTCAACCATTCTGCCAATAGTTCGATTATGTAAGTACCGGCAGCAAAATACCAGGTTCCGCGCCGCGCACCAAGCGTCTCGACCAGGGTTGTCGAAGGAATGTTTCTGCGCTAGGTTATGCCTAATGAGAACGAAAGCAGAACGCGTTTGCCGAGAGAGGGAGAACCCATCTACGGTCAAATCAAATCGCTACAGCTTTTGTCTCGGACACGACTGATAGCAATGGCCATAGCAGAGCCATTGTCATTTTCTTGCCGCGGCCGCTAAATGCTCCTTATCAACGAAAGGGGAGGTTATATGTTCGAATACGACCAGGAAATTGTAAATGCACTGCTATCGGAAGACATAAACTTTAAACGATTGTATCAGAAACACGGTGACTTAAAGCGGAAAGTTCACGAAGCCAATATCGGTGCTTTGGCGATGGATGATTTTTCTCTAGAGAATATGAAAAAGGAAAAGCTTTTCTTGAAAGATCAGATGGCTGGCATTATTGAAAGCTACAGAAGAGCTCACGTCTAAGCTCATCAGCAATAAAGGATCAAGCCATCGACAGAGGAGGGTCGATGGCTTTATCTTTCGCTTTTACCGGTGGCACGGAGAGGAAGACGGTAGAGGATTGGTTCACCCTGCGCCGCTTCTAAGCGCAGGACTTCAGAGCGCGAAGCGCAAACCAATCAAAAGCAACATGCTGGCAAGCAGGCTGCGCACTAAACGATCCGGAAGGCGCACCGCAAAGCGAGAGCCGATTATGATCCCGGGCAAGGAACCGAGCAGCAAGCTGACGAGCAGGGAGTAGTCTACGGTGCCGAGATGCGCGTGACCCAATCCCGCAACGGCGGTCAGCGGCACTGCATGGGCGATATCTGTACCGACGATGCTGACGGCGGAATACCTTGGGTACAAGAAGAACAGCACCGCCGCGCCGAGCGCACCGGCGCCGACGGAAGAGAGTGTTACTAACACCCCGAGAACGGCTCCTGCAGCGACGGTCATCGGAGTCTGTAGCTGGCGGTGCATCGCTTTCACGGCCGTAAGTTTTTCGTGGCTGCCGATTTGAAGGAGTTGGTTTTTGAATAGCAGCACCAGCGAGGTGAGAATCAACGCCACGCCCAAGGTCGTGGTCATGACGTTTTCATAGTTGATTCCCTTGGCCGTTAAGGCCTTAAGGACAGCGATTGTGACCAGCGCCATGGGCGCACTACCCAGGGCTAACAGCGCGACGACTTTCCATTTTACGGTTTGCTGTCGGTGGTGGACGAAAACCCCTCCGCTTTTGGTGATGGCGGCGTACAGCAGATCGGTGCCCACGGCGATCGCGGGTTTGATACCGAAAACCACCACCAGAATGGGCGTCATTAGAGACCCTCCTCCAACGCCCGTAAGGCCTACGATCAGCCCCACGATAAACCCAGAGAGGGTGTATCCGATGTCCATGTTCAAATCCTATAGCGTTTAGAGTTACGGAGTAACCGGTCAACGCTATAATCAAAAAGAATAAATAGAAATATGTTTATTCTATGAGGATATGAAGCTCCAACAATTACGCTTTATCTGGGAGGTTGCGCGGAATGATCTGAACGTATCTGCTACCGCGGAAAAGCTCTACACCTCGCAACCCGGGATCAGCAAACAGATTGGCTTGTTGGAGAGCGAGTTGGGTGTACAGATCTTTGCGCGCAAAGGTAAGCACTTGACTGAAGTCACCCTCGCGGGCAAAGCGATCATGGAAGCCGCGGGCCGTGTATTAGCGGAAGTAGAGAACATTCGGCGGATCAGCAGCGAGTTCACCGATAGCCAGCGGGGTAGTTTGTCTATCGCCACCACCCACACCCAAGCCCGTTACGCGCTCCCCCTGGTCATTAAAGAATTCATAAAAAAATACCCGCAGGTGGCCCTGCATATGCACCAAGGGACGCCGATGCAGATCTCGGAGTTGGCGGCAACGCGAACCGTGGATTTCGCCATCGCCACCGAGGCACTTGAGTTATTCGGCGATCTGGTGATGCTGCCGTGCTACCGCTGGAACCGCAGCATTATCGCCCCGCTCGGGCACCCCGTTCTGGAGCGTCAGCCGCTGACCCTGGAAGCCGTGGCCGAGTACCCTATCGTTACTTACGTATTCGGCTTCACGGGTCGCTCTCAGCTCGATCAAGCGTTCAATGAACAGGGATTAGAACCGCAAGTGGTGTTTACCGCGGTGGATGCCGATGTGATCAAAACCTACGTAAAGCTCGGGCTAGGGATCGGTATTATCGCCAGCATGGCTTACGACTCGCGAGTCGACCAGGAGCTGCAGGCGCTAGACGCCAGTCATTTGTTCGAACCCAGCATTACCAAGATCGGATTTCGCCGTGGGATGACTCTACGAGGATATATGTATGATTTTATGCATCTTTTCGCGCCACACCTGACCAGAGACAGGGTCGATGACGCCCTTCGCGCCGATTCGCGTTCAACGCTCGACGCCATGTTCAACGACGTCGCGCTTCCCCTGCACTAGCAGAGCTCCGGTGCTAACCGTTGAACCCTGTGCGGCATATCCCTATACCGCCGGGCACTTCGAATTAATCGAAGTGCGCTACAGTCTGCGCAGCCCATGATAGGCAAGGATTAAGCCTGCTAACCCTTGCGCGAGCCAACCCACACCGATTCCGTAGACAAGCCCAATCAAACCCCAGCGCGTCCCAATGACCGCGCCGGCGAGTCCTAGGGCAACACCACCCCAACTCAAGACCGTGAGCCCGTGCAGGGCCTTCGTGGAGCCGATAGCCCTCACGATGGTGCTGCCGAAGGCGGTTAACACTTTCGCCAACCCCGAAATCAGCGCTGCCAGCACCAACGCTGGGGCAAGTGTGTATCTACCCTCCAAAAGCCAGTCTACAAGCAAAGGAGTCACGAGCCATACGAGTGCGCAGGTCAGTGCCATAACAAATGTGACTGTCGCTCCCTCGATGAGTAGCAACCGGTTGCGCTCCCGAGACGACGTCGCGGCTCGTAGTCGTGGGAGCAGGGTATGGCCGACCCCCTGCTGGAGGATCCGAAACGGTGATCCAACAATGGCCGCCAGAACGGCGAACGTGGCGAGATCCGCAATGGCGAGGAGCATGGGAATGACCAGGCGTTCGAGCTGGATCATGAGGATCTGCGCCGCCTGTCCGCCCACGATGGTCAGGCCCTCGTGCCACGTGAAGGGAGCAGATGCCCTCTGCGCCTCGCCTCTTTCGGTGAGAAGGCGTTTCCAGCCACTCGCGGCGAACGCCACGTAAACAAGGGCGACAACCAGGCATGCCACCCAGGCCCTTTCCAAATGTATAGCCGACGGTACCAGTGCCGCCAATAGGACCAAAAAGTTTGGCCCCTGGGTCAGTCTCAGCGATGCTCCGAAACGTTGTTTGCGTTGGTAATGTGCCGCGGCCAGCAAGCCGGCGGCGCCCGCAATGATGCTCACGACCAGCAACAGCAGCAGCAAGGGTCCGATCCCGTAAAGCGTATTTCCAATAACAGCGAGCACAAGGCCAACCATGGACGAGGTGAGGAGGACCTTGAGGAGAAGGTGAGAATCGGGATCGAGTTGATTGCGGATGATGATGATGTTGAGGCCGATCGGCCCGAGAGGGATCCCGAGCTGAACGAGGGACAGGACTAGCGAAAACAGCGCAAACTCAAGCACCGGCAGGGAGCGTCCCAGGAGCAGATTTCCTAGCGCGAAACCAAGACCCCCCAGGCCGTACGCGCAGCTGACTCTCAGCGCGGGCGAACGCAAAAGCTCAGCAGAATTCCTAGACCGCAAGCGCCGCTACCTCAGAACTCGGTTTTGAGAATAAGGCAGCCCCCTTGGTTGGCGTACGGACCTGTTGCTCTAAATCTTCAAAGGTGGTAGCCATAGACTCGATTCTAGACGAGCGGGACCTGTTCGCTACCGCGTTGCCGCCAAGTCTCACAAATAGATCAATCGTGGATTCTGCGAAAACGCCCCGCGAATCCGTCGATTCCCACCCCCACGCGGCCAGGCATGATGGCCTCGGCCACCCTCACCATCTTTTCACGGTAGCTCAAGTGAATCGAGCGGGGTTCAAGCGCCGCCATCGCCCCTGGTAAGGGTGTGCCCTGAGTTCGCGAACCGTTCGCCGTGCCATCGCCACCGATGAAATGGTCGATGACTACGGCATCGGCACTTTGCTCAATCGCCCTGAAAAACGCGTCCGGATCCGCGATCGGCAGCAAGGGAGCAACGGTAACGACGACGCGCACGCCTGCCTCCCGCAGCGTATGCGCCGCCTCGAAGCGCCGACGCACCGGGCTTGCCGGAGGGGGTAGTCCCGGAACACACTGGCGGTCGGTCTCGATGGAAATATGGGTGCGCAGCTGGCAGCGCGCGCCGAGGAGCCGATAAAGCTCCAGGTAGCGCGCGACGAGATGGGTATGGGTCTGAATGATCAACCCATCGGGCGGTTGTTCCACCATGGCCTCTAATAGCGCGTGGGTGATCCCAAGGCGCTGCTCCTGGGGTAAAAAGGGATCGGTGGAACTGGACATGAAAATGACGAACCTGCGCCCGCCTCGCTCTGCCCAACTGCGCTCCTTATGGTATTGCCGTCGGTAGAGCTCCGGTGCATTCACCCGCGCATCGAGAAAGCTGCCCCAGCGCTCGCCACGAGTGAGAAACGTATTGTGCTGCACGTAGCAACCCACGCCGCATAACGCGTTGCCGAACGTACAGCCCCTGTAGGGTTGCAGGGAGTGGGAGGCAATCGTGTGCAGGTAACCGCAGGTACGGGTCAGTATGCTGTGCGCTTGAACGATATTTATCTGCACGTCCGCTTGCCATCGAGGGAGGCTACCCGCGCGTTTCTCAGTGCTTTCTAGTGTAGTGTCCCTTAAATAACTTTACAGTTAAGCCGCCTTCTTTTTCCCTCGGGGCAGGGTGGATCCGGGCTTGATCTGCTCCATCTTGACCCGCGCCCGCTCGATCTTCTTGATGATGTCC
>JBOIEG010000002.1:0-3724 GCA_050740915.1 Gammaproteobacteria bacterium
GATCGCCCCGGCGCGGCAGCTTCGTGAGCGTGCCGGATTTAAAAGAGGCGATCGAGGAATTTAGGCAAGCCTGGAACCAAAATCCCAAGCCCTTCATCTGGACGACCACCGTCGAGGACATCATCAAGAAGATCGAGCGGGCGCGGGTCAAGGTGGAGCAGATCAAGCCCGGATCCACCCTGCCTCGAGGGAAAAAGAAGGCGGCTTACCTGTAAAGTTATTTAAGGGACACTACACTAACGAATCGACCCGTTCGAGTCCCCGAAGTCGTGAGCGGCCTTCCTCACACAATACAGCCCCGCCACCATAGGCGGCATCCGCATGCAGCCATAAGCCCTTGTTGTTTGCAGAAGGCTGCAAGCTCGGCCATCGGATCGACGGCGCCAGTATTCGTCGTGCCGGCGTTTGCCACAACACAGAAGGGCTTCATACCGGCTTGACGGTCCTTCGCGACCTGTCGCTGAAGATCGACCATTGCCAGGAGAAAGTGTTCATCGGACGGTAGCATCCGAAGCTGTGGGGCATTAAAGCCCAAGGCCTTCGCTACGCGTCTTACGGAAGAATGGGCTTGGTCGGAGAAGTAGACGACGGCTTGGTCGGAATGCTGTTCCAAGTTGACCTGTCTCGCGATCGCTAAAGCGCTCAGATTGGCAATCGATCCACCGCTCACAAACAAGCCTCCGGCGGTCTCGGGAAGACCGCACAATTGTCGAAGCCAATCGATGGTGACGAGCTTCGGGCCCCGCCTCCGTACCCTTATCCCATCCGTCAACACTGTACGGCAACGTAATAACAGCAAACTTCATCTTCGGACCTCTGTTGGCGGCGACTACCGATTACCGATAATCAAAAGTCGTGTAACCGGCGAATCGCGTTTCGAAACGGCTGTAAGAGGAATTTGAGTTTACCACCGAGGCACCATCAAAGGGCGTGTAAAAAGTGAAGGCGATGTACCCTTTCTGTGTTAACGAACAAAACCGGTTTAGCAGGCCCGAGAAAGGGGCACACCGCCACGAACAAGCAAGGCACTGAAAAGAGTGGGTAGGTCAAGGGTCGTTTGGGAGAACCTGAAGTGTTGGTAACCCATTCAGCGCTATCTGCAAGATCTTTTGGAAGGGCTCGCCAGGTACTTTCCGGGTTCCACGGCACTGACGCACCCAACGGAGCTCATCCGGCTGGGGACGATGCAGAAGAACGGTCTTCAGCGGGCGGTGTTCTGGATCGGTGACGAAGCTTGGGGGTAGGGGTATCGGGATTCCACGACGCCACGAGCGATCACCGTACAAATGGATGGCGCGCGTCAAACGATAACGCAAGCTCGCTCATGGCAGCTTTTGGGTGGAATCGGATGGGCTTTTCCTGGGCCGGGCGCGCCTCTCCCGCATCAGCTCATGCACAGACTCGTACATCCGTTGCCGATGGCTGGTCTTCTCGCGGCGTTTGTTCTCTTCGCGTGCGAGGGACTGCTTGAGCCCCGGTGGCGGCCCGGCGTGACCCGAGATGCCGTGCTTGTGGCTGCTCATGCCGCCGCGGCCTTGCTGCATGCTCATTCCCCCACCCTCTGTGCTTCGGGGAACCACAACATTACCTCTCGGTGCAGCGCGCCCCGCTCTGAGTGTTGGGCTTAGTAAGATCGTCCTACCATGCCCCAAGTATCTTCACATTATAATGCGCAGGAGCAGGTTAAAGGGCACTTATACCTGTAACATCGCTGCGGCAGCGATTTTCCTATGCGTACTTGTGTATGCTGAGTCAGCGCGATCAGCTATTTCGTCGTGGCAATGAGGCTAAGACAGAGCCAAGGACGGTATCGGTATCCAAGGAACGGAGGATGGTTATTTATTTATCAATAAATCAAGATCCTTCTTGAGGAGACTACGAAGCGCAGGGTGCGATAGCGCGGGCGAAATTCAATGGCGAGTCGCCCTGAATGGCGCTCGACCCGCCTTAGGAAAAGCGTATAGAGGTTGTTCACGACAGCGGTTGTAACCGTGACGTCGCAGGGAACCGATTCAATTTTTGTTTATTATATTGTGGGTACCGTTAATCACGATGGATCCGATACTTCTCGTAATCGGCCTTTTGCTCATTGCCACCGCGGTGGCGTTCTTGACTGGGCTTATCCCCTATCCGTTCGGTTGGATAGTCTTGAGCGTCGTGTTTATCTTGAGGCTTGCGCATTTAAGGCGAAAGGTGCGGGGAAGAGGGAACGGATTTCAGGCTTGAGCAAGACCTTGGTTTCGAGGGCGCGGCCCCGATAGTACTCTTCAATCGCTCGGGTTTCTGTAGCCTGGACGCGCCTGGCTTTGGGTTGTGCCTGAGGCAGAAACAATACCCTCGGCCACCATGCCCACGAACGTCACGCCCGAATACCGCAAGGCCGAGCAAGCTTTCAGACTAGCCCGCGATCCGAAAGAACGCCTCGCGTGCCTCAAGGAGATGCTCCGCACATTCCCAAGCACAAGGGGTCGGAACATCTATCAAATCCCGCATCAAGGAATTGACGGACGAGCTCGCCGGCCCGAAGAAGGCGGGAAACCGTGTCGGAACGCTCTACGTGGTCCGGCCAGAGGGCGCCGCGCAAGTGGCCCTGATCGGGCCGCCGAGCTCAGGCAAATCCTGGCTCCATCAGCGGCTCACGGGATCGCATACAGAGGTGGGTCCTGTGTTGTTGGTTGGTGTGCGGCAACAACAACCTCAACACAGGTCAGGCCCAAAGTGCTGTTCCACGGGTTTGATGCCAAGACACCGCTGGGTGAACGCTGGCGCCGCTTGGCACAGACTAAGCTCCGCGAACTGGATGAATTGCAACGTGGCGTTTCCCGAATGAGAAGCGCGATAAAAATTGGACTTGCTTGCGGCTGCTTGAATATTGAGGACTGTACGCTGGCGCGTAGCCGGAATCGAGAGACTGGCCAGCTGCGCAAACCGTCCTCTAACGGAGAACCGACGGCTCCTTCACCGGTCGCTGGGCGAAGGCCTTAGGTATGGAGATCGCCAAAACCTTCGGTCTGTTCGTTGTTACTGCTGTCGCGGAGATTCTAGGCTGCTACTTGCCGTATTTGTGGCTCAGGCAAGGGCGCTCGGCTTGGTTGCTGCTCCCCGGTGCCGCAAGCCTCGTGCTGTTCGCTTGGCTGCTTTCGCTCCATCCCACCGCAGCCGCTCGTGTGTACGCTGCCTATGGTGGCGTCTATGTCGGCGTTGCCATTCTCTGGCTCTGGTTCGTCGATGCCGTGCGTCCCACGACGTGGGATATGGCCGGAGTCGCTATTTGCCTTGTCGGTATGGCAGTGATCATGCTGGGCCCAAGCCACACTTAATAATCTCTGAAGGTCAGTGGGTTCAGAGCTGTTGTTCAAGGCTCCAACCGGCCACAAGCAATTATTCGCGCACACAGACGATGATGGGGTTGGGTGTAGATCCGGTATTGAATTGAAAAGCAATAAGCTACGCGATTTCTGAAGGTGATACATGACACTTTTGTAGGTAGGAAGGAGCAGGCTATCTCTGGGATAATGTGAGTTAGCGAATCCAAACAAAACCCCGAGGGTTGCCCCATGATGAAAGTGTCACACGAAGAAGCGGTAGTTTCCACCTCTCAGAGGTTGTGAATTTTTCGATATTCGCGGCGATAAGCCGCCGAGAGGGAATACCGGCGCCGGTGAGACAAGCGCGGGTGGAATGTCGCCTAGCCCTCGCAAAACCCGCCAATTCGCCCCAAACG
>JBOIEG010000003.1:0-1184 GCA_050740915.1 Gammaproteobacteria bacterium
CCTTGAGATAGGGCTTCCACATGTCGCTGCAGACGAACCTAAGAGCCGCGCTGCGCTCTTTTCCGAGCCAGCGAAAGAAGCGCAGGAGGGTTTTGATCTGGCGGTGTTCGCCCACCCAGAGCAGGCGTTTGCAGTGTTCGTCAATCTGGTAGACCACGGTCAGGTACTTGTGACCGCGCTGCCACTGGACCTCGTCGATGCCGATGGCGCTCACCCCCTCCAAGTTCAAACGCGCTCGTCCCCAGGCCACCGCCATCGCCACGGAGCGAAAGACCGTGTCCCAAGACGAGTGGAACGCCCGTGCGACTTCGCTCCAGCTCAGGCGTTTGGCCCAGGTGGCAAGAAACCACGCATAGGTATCGGTGAGCCGCTGTTTGCCTGTGGCCCAAGGCACGGTCTCGACGCAGATCCCACCGCGTGGGCAGTTCACTCGGCGCAAGGGGTAAAGAAAGAACACCGCCATACCCCACAACGGGACAAACTCGAACCGACGCACGGGCAAGGTGTCGTAGCCTGGCCGGGGACGTCGGCACCCAGAGCACTTCGGGCGCCTATTCGCCCGGGGCCGGATCTCAAACATCAAGGCCGACTGCTCCGTCCCTGTCGTACCAGCGCACGGCCCCATAAACATACGACCGGTGCTTTTGAACGCGATTAAGGATAGTCTTGAGCTGCATCCCGCCTTCCTCCTGCTCCTGCACGATGTTCGGTTGGCACCAATCATCTTCGCAGATTGGGAAGCGGAATGCGCCCGGTACCTGCCTCCTGAGCGAACCTTTACCCACCATGGGGCCGCGGCCGGACTCCGTGTGGACAGCCCGTGAATTTCGCCGTACCGGCGACCGTGTGGAAACCCCGTGGACTGCTCGTCCCTGATCACCCCACCGGTTTTCCACACTAATCCACCGGCTCCCCACACTCCACCGGAAGGGACTGGGTACTCACCATGAAAGCACAACAACAAATTTGTTGGTCTCAAAAAAATAGTGTCCTTGCTTCCATCAAGGGAAACCCCCGTGTCCTTACCCACAAATTCTGCGGAGAGAGGTACCGTCGAAGGGTGTGTAAAAAGTGAAGGCGGTGTACCCTTTTGTTTATCAACCAATCAGCCGGGCTCGCGAGCCCGAGAAGAAGGAGCACACCGCCATGAGAGAGCAAAGCACCGAAGGGGTTAAGAAGTCAAG
>JBOIEG010000004.1:0-1990 GCA_050740915.1 Gammaproteobacteria bacterium
GCTGATCCGACCCCAAGGCCAGCTCACTCTTAGCCTCTCCGTAAACCCAGCCGTCCGCGACGAGCTGTTGCATTATTTGCACGCGCTGAAAGCCGCCTGAAATCACCCAACAACGAAAATTTATGCAACGTTAGGGTATACTCGAACTGAGCATTGCGGTCGGGATGTTGCGCGCCTTCCAGAGTCTTCACCGTACCCTGAAGGCTGTAACCCAACACGCGCAACAACTGGGCCACCGTCTCGTGGCTGACTGCGTACCCGCTGCGGCTGAGCGCCTCCGCAAGGTAGCGGGTGCTCTTGGAGGTCCAACGCAAGGGCGACATCGGGTCGCCGCGCGTTGCCGGATCGATCAGCCGTTCCAGGCGCTGCAGCATCGCGGGCGATGTTTCTTCGACTCGCTTGCGGCCGGCTCCTGAGCGTGATCACGCTTTTTGAGGGTGCTGGTTTCATGCTTTTTGATGGCCCGGCCCCGTGTGAGAAAAGGAATGAGGTTCGGTGCGTTGAGGCGAAAGCGCGTGTGAAAGTAGGGTGATCGGGTTAGGGATCAGCGAGGGAGATTGTGATCGTGATGTTCGTGGGGTTCGGATTCTGCCAAGCGCTGTGAGATGGATTCGAGATAGCGAGCGATCTGTGTGGAATGGTGTTGTTCGAGGGAGCGAGCGAGTTCGTAGAGGAGTTGCACGAGGGTGAAGGCCGCCTCATCGGAGAGCTGAGGCAAATACAGGGTGAAGGGTTTTTCCTGGTAGATCATGGCAACACCTCGTGATGTGGGTTACCGCGGCTGTCCGACGCGGGATTTTCGCAGTGTCGAGGCTGGTGGAGCAAAGACTTCCAAGTAGAGCTTCTCGTCGAGGTGGGTCGCTTCGCGCTGGGCGGCGGCGCTGAGCAGCTCGGCGGCCAAGGTGCTCATGACGCGGTAATTGCCAAGCGCATGATCGCAGAGCGTGTGCATGAGCTCTGGGGTCATGAGCTTGGGGTTGCCGGCGGTGGCCAAAAGATGATCGAGGCAAGCGAGCAGATCCTCGCGGTGGGCATACTCCATCACGAGCCGGGTGCGGATACGACTGCCGAGCGGCAGCAACTCTTCCCGTTGCAATGTATCCGTCAGCCGGCCATCACCGGCGAGCACGACGCTCAAGAGGGCCCGGGAGTCAAAGCGGGTGCTGGCCAGTAGGTGCAGCTCGCAGAGGACCGCAGGGCTCACCTCCTGGGCTTCGTCGATGAGCAAGATAGGGGGGAGGCGCCGAAGACGGAGCAGATGCGTGCACTCAAACAAGCGCTGCCTGAGCTCGACAAAGTTGCCGATGAAGTGCTCAAGGCAAATAGCATCATATCGAGCGAAGGTATTCAAAACTATTACCTTAAGACCAAGCCGAAGCACTCCCCAGACGAAGGCAGGATTGAAATCTAACCGAAACCGGAAATGGAAGTCGTGAAACCGCCCGTCGCCGGTGAAGTGCTGAAACAGCCGCAAGCGGGGGAGGTTCTGAAACAACCGCAGCCAGGGGAAGTGCTGTCGTCGCTAAAGGCCGGTCAGATGTTAAAGCAGCCGCAAAAAGGCGAGGTCATCAAACCGAAATAAGCGCTGCGCGCGGAGGACGCGTTCCCAGCGATACAGTGGTCTGTCGCTTATTTCTCTATCCAGGGGGGTTTACTTGCATGCTTGATAGGCGTTGCGACGCTTATCAAACCGGCGTAAGGCGGAACCAGCAATGGGTTCCGCCGGATGGGGCGCTGTTCCACCCCTTTGACGGATCAGAACTTCACTTTAAATAAACACCGCCGGCGACACATGAAAACGCTCGGCGAGCACTTTGGTTTGCCGGGCGTTGATAGCCCGCTTGTCGGCCAGGATTTCTGAGACGACCGTGTCCTTCCGGTAAGCCTGCATGAATTCCGCTGAGGTTCTTGATATCGTCAGTTGCCGCTTTAGGAGTGCAGGAAGGACAGCTGATGGTAGCCGCAAAGATACGGGCGGGTACACCCGCAC
>JBOIEG010000005.1:0-5522 GCA_050740915.1 Gammaproteobacteria bacterium
GAGGAGATGGCCATGATCCCCCACCACCAGACCGGGACCTGAGTGGGGGTGGCGATCACCTCCGCGAAGACCGCATCGAAGGTCGTGCCGGTATTCCCCGGGGTGAAGGTCCCCGCGGGGCCCGAGATCGTGTCGCAAGGCTTCTTGTAGCTGAGCACCGAAGCATTCAAGTCAATCGCCGGGGCCGCGGCAAGCACCACCACGCTGAAGGCGATAAAGAGATCGACTTCCATGCGCTTGACCGAGGTCGTCGCGGCATCGCGGGTCTCCTGGCTCGTGAGGGGTCCGATAATGTTGAGGAGAAGGATGATGAGGAAAGGCAGGTACGCGAGCCCGGTGCCCGTCAAGATGTCCCAGAGCTGGTTGTATTGCTGCCAGCCGAAGATCGCGAGGTAGAGCTCGAAGAAACTTTCAACGGTCATGATTGAGCCACCAGCAGGTTGATGAACCGGAATGACAGGGAGGTCATGCTTTTTGGAGGTACAGGACGAACTTCCCAACCACGTTCTGCCCGAGCAGGAGCTCGAGTGCAAGGAGCCAGGCGGCCACGGTCCAGCGCGCGGCCAAGAGCCGATTGAGCTCGGGTTCCGCCAGGTTCCGCCAGCGAACCACGCGCCGGCAGAGAGCCGGCCACAAACCGATGAGGGCTCCCAAGAGAAGAAGCCGCCAGACGAATAACCACGGCCGCAGCGAGGCGAGCGTGCGGCTGATTTCCGACGGCGGCGCGGACTGACTCCAAAGGAGGAGCCCCAGCCCCGTCCCGAACGTGATCACAAGGAAGCCGACGAGCATCGCGAGTCTGAGCGCGACGCGCTTCCAGCGGCTCCGGCTCACGGTCGCACGCTGCCTTCATCGAGTCGCTGCGGGTCACGGGGGGGCACAAGCCCTCTGGACTCTGCCCGCCTCGCGCCCTCATCCCGCAGCAGCAGATCGGCGGTGCGCGAGGCGATCTCACGCCGCACCCGCGTCTCGAACACGAGGTTGTCGATCTCACGCTCGAGCTCCGCCAACAACGGTTCGAGCTGGCGCGGCGCGGGGGTGGCCGAGACATGGGGGTCGCGCATCCCCGTGAGCAACATGCGTCTCGCCAAGAGCGCACGCTCGACGGTGCGTTCCAACGCGACTTGCCCCGCCAGCTTGCCGATGAAAAGCGCTTGCTCCGAGGTCGGCCGTGCTTGCAGGGTCTCGATGATCTGGCGGGTGATGACGGTGCC
This sequence comes from Gammaproteobacteria bacterium, assembly GCA_050740915.1. GTDB lineage: Bacteria > Pseudomonadota > Gammaproteobacteria > JBOHHR01 > JBOHHR01 > JBOHHR01. The sequence continues at coordinate 1,215 of JBOIEG010000005.1, forward strand.
CGGCGCGGTCACTACCTCCAGGGCTTCGAGGGTCGGGGAGGTGGCGCCGGTGACGAGTCCCTGGAGGGCCTCGGCCACCGCGCGCGCCTCGCTATCGTGATGCGTGAGGATCCCCACCCCGGGCTGGGTCTCATCCGGAGTGCCCGACACGGTGCGGACCACCTTATCGCCGAGCACCCGCACCGTCCACTCGGCCGCTTCCTCGGGCGTAGCCCAAATCTCGGCGATCCGGGGCGTCTCCTCGCCGCCCGGGGCCGCGCCTTCGGCGCAACTCTCCCGGTTCATGAGCACGTTCCAACCGGCGCGGGTGACATCGTAGACGACCCGCACGGGTTCCTGGCCTTCGCCTCCGCGCGCCTGCCCACAGAGCCAGGCCACCCCGTTGGTCCCGAGATTGGCATCGATCCGGTCCTTGGCGGTGACCACATCCACACCTCCCGAGCCGATGACGGTCTTCCAGTCCCGCCCGCGCGAGAGCACGACCCAGTCCTCGAACGGGTCCCGGCCGCGCGCCATCTCATACTCCATGTCCTCACAGGTCTTGGTGGCGACCGACACCAGCTCCTCGGCGCGCAAGAGCGTGTTTTGAAGCAGATCGTAGAGGCCGGGATTCACGCGCTGGAGGATGTACATGGGAAGCACGGCCAATCCCGCCGCGATCACATCGTCGATGCTCTCCAAGAGCGTCACGATCTGATTGAACGCCGCGTTCAGCCCCGCCAGCACATCGAACTGTCCGCAGCGGTAGTTGATCCCGAGCTGCACCGAGAGGGGCAAGCGCGTGGTGGTCACGAAGCGGTTAGCCGGCAGACCCACCGCTTGCGCCCCGCCGATCCGGTAGTACAGGCGCCCGTCGCCCAAGGGCGAGGGCGTCAAGCCCTCGGCCCCGCTGATGGCTAGCGTGAGTCCCAAGGTGACAACGAAGAGCGCGATGCGTCGCATACGGTTCTATTGAAATTCCACGTTTCCGAGGTAGATGCCTGCATTCGGGAAGCAGCAGCGGTAGCGCCGCCAGAGGTTCCAGGCGTAGTCCTCGGTCTCGTCGATCTGTTTGAAGTCCGCCCAAGAGAAGGGCTCAAGGACATCATTGATGCCAAAGACATTGCAGGTGGATTCGGGGAGGGGGGTGAGCATCTGCCACTTGGAGTTCTCCGGATCGTTCTCGATGACAGGCCCCGGGGGGGCGCATCCCGTTCCGCAGTCCCCGCCCCCGAGGAACACATAGGCATGGGGCTGAAGCTCGCGTGTGACGATGTCCGCCACCCGCTGGGCGCAGACCGCCGCGGCCTTGGGATCTTCCGAGGTATTGGTGAAGCCTTGCCGTGGGTGGACGGAGCCCCAGGTGTTCAAAGGCCAGTTCCCGATCTCCCGGAGCCCCGGGATAAAGGTGGCGGGATAGAGGAGCTCCGTCACCCCGAGCCGCCAGCCGATGGCATCCACGGTCGAGAGAAAATAGGGGAAGAACGAGTCCGCCTCGCTCGCGCACAAGAAGCCCGCGGTGTTGGCGAGCTCGGCGCCGGAGACAATGGGGTTGCCGATCACGTCCACCTCCTTGAAGCGGACGTTTTCATGATCCTGTGTTCGTCGGCCTTCGCGTTGATGTCCGCCGTCGATCGGAATGCCGGCAGCCGCTCCCAGCAATCCCCCGATCGCCCCAGCACCCGCCGCCCCGAGGCCTGCCATCTCGGACCAGGGGTTCTCGCCCGTGCGCTGGTAGCTGCTGACCACCACATCGGGCAGGAAGTGGCTGATCCTGGCGGTCGTCTCGATATGGCACTCGAAGAGCTCGCACACCAAAAACAGACAAACCCCGACGATCCGGTAATCGAGACAGGCGGGGCTTACGGAAAGGGCGGCGATCTCCCCGGTCGAGATATCCAGTGCCACGCTAGGCGTAGGCGCATTGAGCACACCGCACAGGGCGGCTGCGAAAATGATCGATCGCCGCCGTCTCATCGCTTGCTATCTCGCCAGTGCCGGTAGTCGCCGAGCGCTTGTTCCGGATCGATCACGCCGTAGACCACGGCCTGCCCATCGAAGACCATGGCGGGGAGCTTTTGCAGACCGTACCGGCGGGCTTTGAGGAGTCCCCGGTAAGCGTGGGTCAGCGTCTCGGCGCTTTTACGCCACGTACCCTGGAGCGCCGCGCTGGCGAGCTGTGTCGCGGCCTCACGGTCCTGCGGTAGGCTTGCGCTGAGCTCGGCTTCGATGCGCGTAGGCAGGTCGAGATGGTAGACCCGCACAGCAGGTGTGGACGCCCTTGCGATGGGAGTGCGCGCGGTCGTAAAGACCTCAATACGGCCGGGCTCCGCGGCCATCAAGCCGTGTGAGCCTACCAACAACACGAAGAGCCACCGGCCGTTCATCGGCCGCCCTCCGCCAGCCGCGCCGCCATCTCATAGGCCGCCTCAAGCTCGGTACACTGGTTCTTCCGCCTGATCCGGGCCCGCTCGGCCTTCTCCTCGGGCTCGGTCATGGCCAGCGCCAGTGCCAGAGGTGGCGGGATGATCCGCAGGAGCGCCTGGAAGTGGGCGCCGAGGATGGCGCCCTCGGTGTACTTTCCGGGCTCCTTGCGGGCGGCGAGGAGCATCGCCCGCTGCGCGGGTGTCAGCTCCCGGAAGCGGCCGACCTGCTCGGCCTCGTCGGCCTCCATCGCGAGACACAGCCACCACTCCATCATGTTGAGCATTTTGCGGGCGAGGGCGGGGAAGTCCTCGAGGCTATGGGTAATGGCCCAGTACCAGGCCCCATACTTTCTCCATAGCCGAATGGCTTTCGCGGTGTACGGAGCGAGAAGCGGATGGATGGTGATGAGATGGGCCTCGTCGTTGACCACGACGGTGGCACGCCCCTCGCGCTGGCGCCGCTCCACGAAGTCCTGGATGTGGCTCATGATGCTGGTGTAGGCACAAGCGAGGCTGTCCTCGTAGCCTTCGCGGGCGAGAAACCCGAGCTCCAGGATGGTCACATCGGCCTCCTGCCAAGGACGGCCCGCGCGGTTGAAGAAGCGGCCCTGCAGCCCGGTGCAGAAGAGCTCCAAGCCCTCCGCCATCTCCTCGGCCTCGGCCCGGCGGTGCGCCTCGAGGTCGGGGAGCGTCCGGAGCGCGCGGGCCACATCCTCGGTCAGCACCTGGGTGCGGTCTCCGCGTCTCGCATCCTCCGCGGCCTTGAGGATGGCCTTGCGCAAGGCTAGGCGCCCCGCGCGCGAGAGGTGGTGGAGGGCATAGTCCTCGCCCCCCGTCACCATGATCCGGGCGGCCAGCTCCATCTGCCCCAAGGGATCGCTCGCGCCCTCCTCGGTCTCCCCGGCCTCCTCGGCCTCTTCGAGTGCGAGCCCGGTGTCGGCGGCGAGCGGTTGGTCGAGGAGCTTGAGCGCGCCCACGAACGGCGGGAGGCTCACGTCTTCGCTCGGGTCGAGGACCACCTGATGGACCGAAAGACCGAGCGATGCGCAATGGGCGCCGAAGAGATCGAAGCTCCGGCCGGCATCGATGATAAAAATGCGCGGCCGGTGCACCGCGAGCGCATGCAGCAGCATGCCGTTCACGGTCGCGGACTTCCCCGAGCCCGTCGGTCCCACGATCAGCATGTGGGCGTTCTTCTTGCGGTCCTGCCGGTTCAAGGGATCGAAGGTCACGGGCTCCCCTGCCCGGTTGTAGAAGACCATGCCCGGGCGGCCGGTGCCGATAGAGCGCCCGTAGAAGGGTAAGAGGCTCGCAATATGGGTCGAGAAGGTGAGCCGCCCGCGCCGGCGCACCCGCTCGAGGTGCGGCTCGTAGTTCATGGGGAGATGACGGATGTAGGAGTCGAGCGCGATCAAGTCGTGGGCCTCCGCGATCGGTTGGATCCCGTGGGTCACCAAGAGGGTGTTGAGCCGGTGGATCCGGCGATGCAAGTTCGCGAGATCGGCGGCCTTCAGATACACCGCCTGGACGAGGGGGTAGATCTTGTCGCCCTCGGCCAAGGCCCGCTGGGCGGCATCCCCGGTCTCGCGCGCCAGCAACGACTCCGCGCCCTCGCCAATCGCCGTGCGCATCACGTGCACGATGTGGTTGAGGACCTGATACTGGGGCCTGAAGACGATGACGAGCGTGAGGCAGGTGCCTTCCGGCATCTGATCGAAGAGGGCGAAGGCCTGCTCCCCCAAGGCGCGCTCGGCGGTGTAGTGGCCGGGGTGCGGCGAGCGCCGCAAACCCTGGATGGTGACGCAGGTATGCGGGATCCCATCGAACCACCACACCCCCGCGTTCGCATCCGAACGCGGGGGGCTCAAGACCAGGCTGTCCGCGAAGTCGGCCCCGAAGGGCA
>JBOIEG010000006.1:0-2161 GCA_050740915.1 Gammaproteobacteria bacterium
TGTCCATATATCCACAGCCAGAGCCTGTAGGACTTGCGTCAGAATCGTTGTTTTCCTCAGACGCCCTTAACTCCATGGGGTCTATCAAGTAGAAAACTACCCACAAATTTTGCTGAGGAGCCAGAAAATGGATAATTGCATTGACGCCCCGTTTCGCGAGCGACGCGACTTCATGGAGCGACGGTGGCAGAATACGACGAGAGCGCTAACAGATGACTTACAGATCAGCACGGCGGGGGCGGGGGCGGTGGTTTCTAACAAACCGCGGCTTGCGGGCTCGCGCGCCGTTAGGTTGTGCGCCCGCGGGGTTCAGCACGCATTGCCTATCTCATGAAAGCACAGATCCAGTTCAAGCTGCTCGCCCTTGGCATTCGCAACCGCACACCGGAGGCGACCGGTGAGTGGCGCGCGGGAGTCGAGATCCAAGGTCCCCGAAAGTAATCGCACGTAAACCTCTTGATCCAATCCTTCCCGTCGCATCACGATGGCAGCGCCAATACCCGACACCCGCCCGGTCTCAGCGTCGATTACCTGGTCGAGCGAGCGGACCCTCGCGCCGCCGAGCGTTATCTTTTTAGGGATCGCGAGTTTCACCAGCGTCTCGGGCGCCCAGAACACCAGCCGTCTCCCGTCGCCCGGGATCGCCATTTCTTGTGCGGTGGTCCGGTCCAGATAATCCACGTTGATGGGGCCGCGCAGTTGGATCCGATATTCACCCGCTAGGAGGTCTTCGTCGATCATGGGTTGCGAAAGCGCTCTTCGCCCTAAGCGGTTTCACCACGGTAGGTTTTCCACAGTCGGTCCGTGCCCGAAACTTACCAAGGGTGCGCTTACAGACGACTAACCGATGGGGACAAGGACGGGTACAGTCCGGGCACGGACGTTGCGGTCTTCCTTGCACACGATCATCGATCCTCACCTTGCAAACCGGGTGGAGCTCATAGATAGGCGAGCTGCAACTGGAAGTGACGGCGTACGGCCACTCCTACATATTGCCAGGAGTGGGAAAGTGGATAGCCCACTTGAAGGATCAGCTCAAGGGGAGGAAGGTAGCGTCGGCATCTTCGTAGAACCGGCGCACTGCAACGTACCGTTGCCGCAGCAGCGTTGCTATGGCGGCAGTCGAGACATTGCCGATTCGCAGCCAGACCACCTTCGGCGGCGCGCCGAACAGAAGACTACGCTGATAGAAGTCGGTATCTTTCGATGTCAGCAAGAATCCCTCCTGGGCTGCGTATGCCCATACAGCTTGATCCGCCGCGCCAAGAAGGCCGATATCCCGCACGTGTGCCGAATCGGGATATACGTCTGCCAGCTCGCGGGCCAATCGGAAAGACAGGTTCTCGTCGAACAGAAGCCTCACGACGGCGCCGAGAACAGGCGCCGCTCACGATCAGCCGCAAAAGCGAGAGCGGCGCGGATGTCGTCGGCTGTGAGATCGGGAAAGTCGGCCAGAATTTCTTCCTGTGACATGCCCGAGGCGAGATATTGCAAGATGTCGTAGACGGTTATTCGAAGTCCGCGAATGCAGGGTTTGCCGCTGCGGACTGCCGGGTCGATGCTGATGCGATCGAGATAGCTCATGCGAGCAAAGTACTCGTGGGAGTCCCCTGGGTCAAGTAAAGGGCGGTGGCGGTCTGCCTTAAAAGGCCGCATCCGTTTGTCCCCTTGGACAGACTTAGGACCGGCTTCGATACCTCAGGGTGAACGGATGGGACCTTCTCACCCCGCGACTTAAGCCGTTCATGCTTCGATACCTCAGCACCGTCAACAGTATTACCCGCGGCGCCTGGCCATGCAACCTGGATCCCGAGCACCGCCGGGAAGCCAGGGGCAGGAGCGAGTACCCGAGCGCCAGCGAAGCTGGCCGGGGCCGAAGGCGGCCCTGTTTGGCGCGCCGAGGACGCAACGCGAGATCTCAGAGTTTGTGAAAAAACCTACTGCGCTCGGGATCTCGCGTTCCGGCGGTGCTCGGAATCCTCATGTAGTTCAAGATACACTGCGGGTCCTGCGCTCCGGCGGAACGCGACCTTCCTTCGCTCGCGACGGTTTTTTCACAAACTCTCAGCGCTCTATCTCGGCGGCGCAGGGCGAAATGAAGGTCGGCAGCCGGCTCGCCTAGGTCGCCGCGCTCGATCGCTACCACCCGGCCTCCTTCGAC
>JBOIEG010000007.1:0-6203 GCA_050740915.1 Gammaproteobacteria bacterium
CAGGTAGGGTGTGTCACGATCGCATTGACGGAAGTGGCTCATGCACGCTCGCTCATTGAATCCATTGCCGATCCGATCGGTTTGCACATCAAAAGTTCCGCCTTAAGTCCGACAGGCTCCTAGGCGACATTCCACCCGCGCTTGTCTCACCGGCGCCGGTATCCCCTCTCGGCGGCTTATCGCCGCGAATATCGAAAAATTCACAACCTCTGACTTCCCGATCCAGGATCCCCTGCAGGCGGGTTCCGACGGCTTCTCGGATGCCTTCGTGGCGAAGCTGAATCGGGCGGGCTCCAAGCTTGTTTATTCCACCTACCTCGGCGGGACAACCGGCGACACCCTGGGTACCGGCATCGCCGTGGACCACTCTGGCCAGGCTTATGTGACGGGGAGTACGTTCTCGGCCGACTTCCCGACCCAGAACCCCCTGCAACCGGCCCTGAGCGGCACCGCCGACGCCTTCGTGACCAAGATCGGCCCCTGAGCCTTCTCGCACCCCGGCGCCAGCCGGCGGCGCGACCGCGCTGACACCTCCGGGCTCGGGAGCGGACTCGATAGCCATCGTTCCGCTTCCCGCCCGGAGGATCCATAAGTCACAGGGCATGCGTGGCGCGCGATTTCCGCGTCATCCACGTGGAGCGAGACCATGAAGACAATCCATTCCTACCGCTAGTCCCAACCTACCCCAACGACGCTTCTGCGATAACGGGTTTAGCCGAGCAGCTGCCGGGACGCTTTGAACTTGGGTCTAACGATTAAATCACTCAGAATCCAAGCCGCCTCTTTTAGCAGCACATCTTTGCTCGGATCCATCGCTTGTTCTTGATCTACTGCGCCTTCCTTATCGACTGCCGGGGTAAGGCCTAAAGCCCGTTGAATGCGCGCTTCACGCTCGCGCTGACTGTTTTTGCTCTCTCGCATTTCTTGGCTGCGTTTGGACCCGAGTAAACTGACGCGGGTCTTCTGCTGGGCCTCGTTAGCGAGCTGGACTTCCTCCAGCAACATGCCGAACCCAGGGTCGCCCTTTACCCGCTTTTCGTGCTGCCCCCGCGCCGAGGCAAACGCCTGCACTGGCGCGCGCGCAGGCACAAAACGCAACGCTCGGACGTGATCCCACGGCAGCGCGTTTTCTAACGCCCGCTTCCTCGATGACGCCCAGCGCGGTGGAAAACCGATGTGATCGGCGCCACCGACCCGGTCGTCCCGGCTCGAGAATGCATTCTCCGTGCTGGTGCGGACGATACAAACCTGGCAGGCACACAGGCACAGGCAACTCAAACGAACGCGATGACCGAGGCACGGCTCATAATGAGCGTGGAAGCCGTTGAGACTCAAATAGCTCAGTAATAGCTCAGGTAGCCGCCGCCCAGACATACGAGGGCGCCGAAAATCCCGCCACACCCGAGCGACGTTGTCGACGCCAGCATGCGAACCGAAGCCATAGTGCTGAGCAGCCTGGAAAACCTGGGCCTGGGGATCTCACAGCAGTCGAGCAATCGCTGCGGCATGGATGTGCATGGCAAGGTGGTGTTACGGAAGCACCTGTCGCCAGGGAAGCTGCTTGAGCTTTAGCGAACGTACCGCCTTGCCTCGTGGGCATGGAGGCGGGCCCTCGGTGAGGGAGGCCCAGAAGGGACAAAGTTGTGTGTTCGCCATTTCGAGCAGTCCGCCGATATAGGTAGGTCTTGCGGTCAAGAGGCCGCTCACCGCCGCGGTCTTCCCTGGGCGCCGATCTCCGGAGGCTTGCATGCTGGATATCTCTCGGATAACCTCATGCAGACCAATACCATTCGACACCGCACGGTAGTGTCCACGAACGTCATCGGGCGGAAGGTGATTGCAGAAGTCACGCTCACTGCCCATGACGTCGCATGTCAGATCTCGATACTGTTATCCAATCAACCTGAAAGCACCGAATTTCGTGGGGATCTCTCAGGGGCAAGACGGGTTTAGCGCGAATTGAAAACACTCGCGGTGTATAACCTGAAGGGCGGAGTCGGTAAGACCGCTGCGGCGGTTAATCTCTCGTATTTCGCGGCGCGTTCGGGGTTGCGCACCCTGATATGGGATTTGGATCCGCAAGCCGCGACGACTTATTACTTCCGCATCAAACCGAAAGTCCGAGGGGGTAGTGAGAGATTGTTCAAGACCAACAACCGGCTCGAGTCTGTTATCAAAGGCACGGATTTCGAAAACCTTGATCTGGTGCCGGGGGATTTCACTCTGCGCGGGCTCGATCTTTTGCTCGCGGAAAAGAAACAGCGCCGGCGGCGGTTGCGCGAGAAACTCGGATCCCTAGGTATCGAGTACGATTGTGTGTTCCTCGATTGCTCGCCCAGCATTTCACTGGCGTCGGAAAACGTTTTTAACGCGGCCGATCTGTTGTTGGTCCCGCTCATTCCCTCGCCGCTATCGTTGCGGGCTTATGCTCAGCTGAAGGATTTTTTGCAGCGCAACGCCGGCAAAGAAGCGAGCGTGATCCCGTTCTTCTCCATGGTCGATCGCCGCAAGAGCCTCCACCGTAGCGTGGTAGAGACCTTCTCCCGCCAACACCCGGAACTTGCCCGCACGGCGATCCCCTACGCGCGGGACGTGGAGGCGATGGGCGAACACCGCTTGCCCGTAGCGTGCTTTGCGCCTCGTTCACCGTCAGCGCTTGCATTTGAGCATTTATGGCAGGAACTGTCGCCTCGTTTACTTGAGAATGCCGCCGATGCCGATTGAACAAAAGGGCGTTGGGGAATTGGGAACGCTGACCCTGGATGTACGGCGCTGGGCTTCCGAACTGGGTTTCCAACAAGTGGGGATCGCGGGGATAGACCTATCCCAAGACGAAGCGCACCTCATGACTTGGTTGCGGGCGGACTATCACGGAGAGATGAGCTACATGCACCGACACGGCCGCAAGCGCAGCCGTCCTGCCGAGTTGATGCCGGGCACCCTGCGGGTGATCTCCTGTCGCATGAACTATCTTCCGACGAGGGCGGCAGACGCTGAGCAGGTATTGCGCGATCAGAGCCTTGGCTACATATCGCGCTATGCCCTAGGGCGGGATTACCACAAAGTGCTGCGTGGGCGCTTACGGGCGCTGGCGCTGCGTATCGAGCGCCGCGTTGGCGCCTTTGGCTACCGCGTTTTTGTCGATAGCGCCCCAGTGCTGGAAAAGGCCTTGGGCCGAAACGCCGGTCTGGGCTGGATAGGAAAGCATACCAATCTGATCAACCGCCAAGCAGGCTCGTGGTTTTTCCTGGGAGAGATCTACACCGATCTGCCGTTACCCCTGGATGATGCGCGCGGTGCCCAACATTGCGGAAAATGCCAGGCATGCATCGAGGTCTGTCCCACCCGGGCCATCGTAGGGCCCTATCGCCTGGATGCGCGCCGCTGCATCTCCTACTTGACTATAGAACTGCGCGGCACCATTCCGGAGACACTGCGATCCTTAATCGGAAATCGCGTATTCGGATGCGATGACTGCCAGTTGGTTTGTCCCTGGAATCGGTTTGCGCGGGTGAGCGCAGAGGCGGATTTTGTTCCGCGCCACGGCTTAGATGCTCCCCGCTTGGCTGACTTGTTCGCCTGGAGCGAAGCGGAGTTTCATCAGCGCACCGAGGGTTCTGCGATACACCGCATCGGATATGAATGCTGGTTGAGGAATATAGCGGTCGCCTTGGGTAATGCGCCAAGCCTGCCCGAGGTCGTCGGCGCCTTGCGCTCTAGAGAGCACGATCGGTCGGCTTTGGTGCGCGAACATGTGGCGTGGGCGCTGCGCCGGCATGGCTAGCAGAAACGGCAGGGTGCGACAATTTGTCGCATGTTCAAGCGGGACGGTTTGGGTTATAAAGGGGCGTTCGACCCGATGATCAAAAGGAGATCCAGTATACCCGAATGAGTTGTTCACCATCGCGATCCCCCCATTGCCTGCCTTGTCACGGATGGGGTATCGAGGCTCGGTCGACTACGCTTCGGTGTCTCGCCAAACCATTGGAGAAGTCTATGGGTAGGCTTCCGTCTCCGATTAAGGCAGGCTCTTTCTGGGTGACGCTCGCGGCTGTTCTGTTGCTCGCGGCGGCGCAGCCACGAGCGGAAACGACTACGATAGGACGTTTCGTGTCTGGGAGCCTCTCAACGATTCTAGCCATCCACGAGAGGGAGGCGTTTCTCATGGCTCTGTGGTCCTTGGACTGCCCGCCCTGCCGGGAAGAGTTGGCCCTGCTCGGGGAAATTCATCGCGAAAATCCTTGGCTGCGGCTGGTGTTGATTTCCACCGACGATGGCTCGCAGGCGGAAACAGCCCAAGAGGCCTTGCATGAAAGCGGACTAGACAATGTCGAATCCTGGATCTTCGGTGAACCGAATGCCCAGCGTCTGCGCTACGAGATCGATGCGGCTTGGTACGGGGAGTTGCCGCGGAGCTACTTCTATGCCGCAAACCACAAACGGGTGTCGGTAAGCGGCGCGTTAAAACCACAACACCTAGAAGCCTGGCTCGCACGTAACAGGCACTAGCCTTGCCAACCCCACGTGATGTGCCTGAACATCGCTTTCTCAGTCAGCTCCAGCGTGTCCATGCTGCGGTCTATCTGAAGAAGGTACGAAGATAAAGGGGGTCCAAGCCAGCTATTTGATATTCTTTTCTAAGCCTTGGCCGCAAGGTAGGAGGAAAGCGTCTGCCAAGCCAACAGTCAAAAAAAGCGATCGCTCAGGATCCATACCCAGACGATGAGGCAATGGAGCAGGCTGACCAATACGGCTGCGCTGCCCGCATCTTTGGCATGTTTCGCGAGCTCATGGTATTCCATGGATACCCTGTCGACCACAGCCTCGACAGCGGAATTGAGAAGCTCAGTGATCCACACCAATAAAACGCTTCCCACCAATAAGACCTTGCCTAAGGTGGAAACAGGCACGAGAAAAGCGAGAGGGATCAAAAACGCGCCGAGGAAAACCTCTTGGCGAAAGGCTTCTTCATGCCGGTAGGCGGATCGCAGCCCGTTGATCGAATAGCCCAAGGCTTTCCACAGGCGGGTGAGACCGGTGGTGCGCTTATGCGAGGTTGGTGTCAAGCGGGATGTCGATGTCACGCAGTCTTCTCCCCAGTTATAGCTACCTTTTGTTTCAGATAGGATTTGTCTATTGAGACTTGGAAACGAGCATACTGCACTCGGAGAGCAAAATGTTGCCTTTTTTCCCCTTCCAATCCCTTACCTGAAGGGGAACATGGCCCCTTAGGGTACGAATGGTAATCGTATGATAGTAAAACGTGCGCGCTTTTTTATACTGCCGATGGATGACGATCAGAAGCTTTGAGGGTAAGCGCCCCCATATCGCCATTACCTCGTATGTAGATGAATCTGCGGTAGTCATCGGTGATGTGACGGTAGGCGAGCAGAGCTCGCTGTGGCCGTTCGTCGTCGCGCGTGGCGATGTGCATGCCATCCGCATTGGTGACTATACGAACGTGCAAGACGGTTCGGTTTTGCACGTCACCCATGATGGCGAGTTCTCCCCGGGCGGTTCCCCGCTTGCGATCGGCAGTTATGTCACCGTGGGGCATAAAGCCATCTTGCATGCGTGCACGGTAGGCGATTATTGCCTTATCGGCATGGCTGCAACCATAATGGACGGAGCAGTGCTGGAACCGCGCGTGATCTTGGGCGCCGGAAGTCTTGTCCCAGCCGGCAAGACCTTAGCGGGAGACCATCTTTGGATGGGGAGCCCGGCGAAGCAAATACGCCGCCTGAACGCGCGGGAGTTGGAGTTTCTGGGGTACTCTGCCCGCCACTATGCGCTGCTCAAGGAACGGCATCGTCCGCGTTGAGCCCCGCTTTCTCTCTTCGCGCAAACACCGCAGACAAGCTTGTTGCGGAGGCCGAGGGTTTTAACGTGCCCTTTCGGCTGAATCCATATACCTAATCGGCGGAACAATAAGATCATTCTGCCTTGCTGGGGGTGGCACAGAGATTGTCTGATGTCGATTATGGGGCGACGTCTCGCTAGAAAGCCAATGATTCTGAAAGGAGGTAGAGAAAATGTATGAAGTTAAAGAGTTCAATCTGAGCGGGCTCAACGGTGCCCTTTCGGCAGGTCTGTGGAGGCGCCGTCAGATCCTCCTTGGCCGAGATTCCAGTGCGCCTATCGAGGCGCAGAATCCGAGCCAGGACTGTGCGCGAGAGGACAGCTATCTGGCCTGCGGGTAGTCG
>JBOIEG010000008.1:0-1416 GCA_050740915.1 Gammaproteobacteria bacterium
GACTACCCGCAGGCCAGATAGCTGTCCTCTCGCGCACAGTCCTGGCTCGGATTCTGCGCCTCGATAGGCGCACTGGAATCTCGGCCAAGGAGGATCTGACGGCGCCTCCACAGACCTGCCGAAAGGACATAATTTTGACGGCTATTATGTCTATGGAAGTTGGTTTCTGACCGGCGAATCCAGGCCGTTCCTGACCACAGAGATCCAACCCTTCGATGACAAACGGGGCGAGTTTAGTCTTATCGAACCCAAGCGGATCTTGGGCAAGGGCGGGTTTGGCGCTGTGGAGTTAGCGCTACGCTACGTGTCCTTCCTGTACTCCTAAAGCGGCAACTGACGATATCAAGAACCTCAGCGGAATTCATGCAGGCTTACCGGAAGGACACACACCACCAGAGCGCCCGCAAAAAACACGCTCTGGAGAGCCCCGCCCCAGGTGCCACCGTGGCGCTTGATGTAATACCCCGCGCCCGCCATCAGGAGCAGGTAGACCCCCGTGCCGAGGAGCGCCGTGCTGTGGAAACCCACTTGCCGAGAGACGAACAGATAAAGCTTCCAATGCGGGTTCCTGGCCGCTGCCAGGGCAAGAAAGGGAACGGCCAGCGCGTTGACCGCACCGCGGGCATCCCAGATGTGCGCGTCGATCCGGTCTATCAGCAGGGCATTCGAATAGAGGTAGAAGTCATAGGCAAACAGGCCGCCCAAACCGATGTACAGGAACTTGATCGCCCAGCGGCTCTCGGCCCGGGTGTTGCGAAAGAGATCCTCCACCAGCACCCGGCCAAGGGTCGCCAGCGCAAGATGGCCGAAGAATAAGAGGTCGACCCCCAAGAACGTCCTGTTGATGCTTCCCGCAAGCCATGCATCCAGAGGAACATAAATCAGCAAAGCGGCACACAGGGTGAACGCCAGCGCCAAGATAGCCCTGGCGACCCGCGGCGAGGCCTCATTGCGAGCGAGGATAGCCGCTAAGAAGCAGAACCATAGGGCGTCCCGCAGGACCTCCAGGAGACGAGGCACCGCCAGAGGGAGGCTGGCATAAACGGAATAAAAGGCGAGCGCGCCAAGCCAGAGAGTGGATGCGACAGAACAGGCTATCAACGATGTGCTGAGCCGCTGGCCCTGCCATCCGGGAAGCAATAGCAAACCCAGGAGCAGATAAAAACATGCCCCAGCCGCAGGGCTGACGACTCCGAGATCGATCATAAAGACTCAGAGGTTGTGAATTTTTCGATATTCGCGGCGATAAGCCGCCGAGAGGGGATACCGGCGCCGGTGAGACAAGCGCAGGTGGAATGTCGCCTAGCCCTCGCAAAACCCGCTAATTCGCCCCAAACGACGAGTCTCGGGGACTTTGTGCCCCGTTATCCGGTCATTGCCGCCACTTCAGGCGCACCTGTCCCTAGCCCGAGCAAC
>JBOIEG010000009.1:0-1045 GCA_050740915.1 Gammaproteobacteria bacterium
CAGGTGGAAGGCCGGTGACGGTTCCCACCTGCGCGGAAGCGAGTGCAACCGAGGAACCGGATGCGGGAATACTGCACGTCCGGGTCTGTGCGGGGGGCGCCGGGTAACCGGCGTCCCTACCGCGGAGAGAATCTATTAGTGCAACCAAGAGGAACGAAAATGAGCGAGTTTTTTGGTGCCCACCAACGCGATCTTCAAGAGCGCTTTGAAACGCGAGCGATGGCCGATCGGGTCGCGACCATCACGGTGCATGCAGAAGTACAAGAGCAGGACAAGCTGTTTATCGAGAGCCGGGATATGTTCTTCCTTGCCTCCGTCGATGAACGCGGTCAGCCGACATGCTCTTACAAAGGCGGCGAACCCGGGTTTGTCCAGGTCGTGGACGCCAAGACTATCGCTTTTCCAAGCTATGATGGCAACGGCATGTTCATCTCGATGGGCAACATCCGGGCGACCGCCAAGATCGGAATGCTATTCATCGATTTCGAGACACCGAATCGATTACGTCTGCACGGTACTGCTTCGTTCCAGGAAGGCGATCCGCTAATGAACACCTACCCTGGTGCGGATTTAATCGTGCGGGTTACGGTATCGGAAATTTTCGTTAACTGCCCGCGCTATATCCACCGTTACCAAAAGGTCGCCCCGTCGCGGTATGTGCCAAAGGCGGCATGCGAAACTCCGTTCGCGCAGTGGAAGCGTATCGACAAGCTGCAGGATGTGTTGCCGCCTCGCGATCAAGGCAAAACCGAAAAGGCGGGTGGCGCTATCAGCGTCGAAGACTATGACGCCAAGGTAGTGGCTGGCGAGGCTTGATCTGGCTTTGGGGAGGAAAGGGAGGCGGCCGATGGTTGAGTGCTAGTATCCCGCCTTCTCTAACTTTTCACTCCAAGGGACGCTCCTATCGTCGCGCCCCTGAGTTCAGGCGTTATCGCGCTGGGAAAAGCTCGGCGCATCTTGCAGGGTGAGAGTCCCTGTCGGGTAAGGGCTAGCCACCCACCCGTATCGAGTGTTGCGTCTGTGGAGGAGTCGAGGGAGCGACGAA
>JBOIEG010000010.1:0-4607 GCA_050740915.1 Gammaproteobacteria bacterium
CCCCATGTCTCCAGCGGCGTGCGTTCAGCCGGCTGCAACTTGATCGCCACGCTGGTGTTCGGCATGAGCGAGACCATAGCAATCACTGGAAAGTCTGTAAAGTTATTTAAGGGACACTACACTAGCGGAAAGTCCCGTGACCCGGAGGATGCGTTACAGCGCAAGCTCACATCCGCGGTTTAAGGTGCTCGAAAGCACGCCCGCCGCACTGGCCCGGGCCCTGCGTCTGCCGGCGCACTCCCACCCGCGGGCGATCGCTCTTGCCCAGCGTTGGCGGGAGCAGGCGCGGGACCCAGGGCGGATCGTCTCACAGGCTTTGGCTTATTTCCGGAAGCAACCGTTCTTCTATACGCTGAGCCCCCCGCCGCTGGAAAGGGACACGATAGATGAATTTCTGTTCGATACCCGGCGCGGTTTCTGCGAGCACTATGCGGCCGCGTTCACCGTTTTGATGCGGGCCGTCGGTCTGCCCGCCCGTATCGTCACGGGTTATCAAGGGGGCGACTACAATCCCCTGGGGCGATATCTCGTGGTGCGTCAGCGAGACGCCCATGCCTGGTCTGAGGTCTGGCTGGAGGGCGAAGGTTGGGTCAGGGTAGACCCCACGGGTGCCGTATCCCCGGTGCGGGTCGAACAGGGGGTGGAGACGGCGCTTGCGGAACAGCTTGCCATCATCCCGCTGGGGTGGAGTGAGAACGCAGTCCTCATGCAGTGGTGGCGCCGCGCCCGCGATACCCTGGACACGATCAACCACGGTTGGAACCAGTGGGTGTTAGGGTATGGGGAGCGCCGCCAGGCGCAGGTAATGCAGAAATTGGGCATGGGCGCGCCCACGGCCCGGCGCATCGCCTTTTGGTTCGTGGTCGTCGTCACCGCATTAACCCTAGCGACGGCCGCATGGGTGGCCCTGCGCCGGGAGTCTGTCCAAGACCCGGTCAAGGCGCTCTACCAACGGTTCTGCAACAAACTCGCTAGGGTAGGGATCAGACGCCATCCCTACGAGGGGCCTGTATCGTTCGCAGCGCGCGCCTACGCGCTGCGCGGTGACCTCGCGCCCCGCATACAAGCCATCACCGAGGCCTATGTCGATCTGCGCTACGCCGAAGCGTCGCAGGGCATCGCAGTTTTGCGCCGGCGGGTTCGAGACTTTCGCCCAAGGCGCAAAGCGCGATAGCCGACGCTCGCAGGATTGCCCATGGACAATGCCGCGGATCACGTTTTTCAGCAGCAAAACGCGTAGAGAATGATCTTCCACCGCTGGGTCGGATAATCGTCCTTACGTCTTCTTTAGACAATGCTGCTGCTTATATGTAGGTTAATCAGGATGTCCTCACCCTGAATGATAACTTTGCTTGGCGTCCCCTAGGAGCCTGTCGGACTTAGGAAGAACCTACTGCGGCGGTGGGAAATCGGTCCATATTTCCGATCATTTTCGTTAAATAGTCACCACTATTCGCCTCAAATGATCGAAAATCTGTCCTCGACTTCCCACGCGCCTCGCTACGATCCCCTAAGTCCGACAGGCTCCTAGGGTTCAGATTATCCGTGAACGTTTGAGGAGCTCGAGGCTTGGGTTGGCCACCCAACCCTCGACCGTGTTTTTGTACATCACGCCTTAGCAATCATGGTCCCAAAACGGGTCCCACCATCCGCGATCCCATTCCCGGTAAGGGAGCGATTCGGGCCACAAGTGAATGGTTTCCCCCTCCACCTTAGGCCGTAGCGCGGAACGATCGGATGTTTCGGGGGACTCGATGACCCGCACCGTACCGGTTACGGTGACCAGGCCCCTGACTGATAGATGGCTGGGTCATAGAATCCGGACAGACACACGAAAAACGAGCCTTGCGCCGCGTTATCCCGCCAGGGCCGCGCCGTCAGATCCAGCGTCGCAGCGACCACCTCAAAACAACTCTCGTGCTCATCGATGCGGAAGGCGGTGATTCGGCCACCCCAACGCACGCGCTTGCCCACCATACCCTGGTGCGCGGATTTCGGCGGGATGTCGGCAAAGGGACCCCCTTCAAGCGTAGCAGGTGGCCCGATACAGCCCAGAACGACGCTTGTGGCGATAAGCAGCGCTAGCACGCCCGCTTTCGAAGAAGCCCGATTTATTCGCATGATCGCGCGCATTTCGCCCCTGGTGTTAGCGGGCGACAGGTATTTCTCATGGTTGAGATTCTGAAGGCGCTAGCGCCAATCACTTAGCGGTAACTCGCTACACCATAGGTTAAATCAATAGGCGACGCTAGCCCTCGCGGCAGGACCGACCAGAACTGGGCATTGCATACTCTCGTCTTTGCGGCGGCTATAGCCGCAGGCGGCGCTTGTTGGCGGGAATAAACCGCGGTGTACGCGCTGCATATTTCACGTAGGCATCGCCGAACTTAGCCGTGGCTTCTCTTTCTTCTATCCTCGCGAAGTACAAGTAGAGATAGCTGATCAAAGGAAACAGCAACAGGGTTGGGATAGTTGGCCCTTGGACTATAAATCCCGCCATGATGACGATCAACGCCAGGTATTGCGGATGTCTAACGCTGGCATAAGGCCCCAGGGTCGCCGGCATGTTGTTTAGTCGGGCTAGTTTTAATATCCGCCAGGCTAACGCCAAAACCGCGAGAGCGGAAAAAATCATTATCCCGCCCCCGATATGATAGAAGTCGAAGGTAGCCGGTTGCCCCCCCTCGCCCAATAAGATGCGCCAGAGATCCCCCGCTCGATGCGCCAATTGGTCGCTCCTTGGATACTCGGCTAGCCAACGCGAGAATACGCTTAGCGTAAGCGGTGTGCCGTAGAGCTCAACGAACTCGTCGATAAGGAACAGGGCCAACAGCAACCACCCCAGTTGTTCCCGAAGAACGCGGGGTCGCACCAGGAAAAAGCTGACGACGAGCCAGCTGAGAGAGTTGAAGAGCACCCATCCCCAATGGCCATAACCTAGGCCAACGCCCATGCCGAGCTCAGTTTCCAAGGTCCGCTATACGCTAATCACGTTGCTGGTTGCTGACGAACATCAAATAGAACGGCAGACCGAGCGCCAGCAAACCCAAACTGGCCGCGCACTCCTGCGGTCGTTCTCGCAGCATCATCCACGCAAGCATTAGGTTAGCCGCCAGATAAACAGCGGGAACCGTCGGATATCCCCAGGCGCGATACGGTCTGGACAAGCCCGGCTTACGCCGACGCAAGGTAAACAAAGCGAGCGTATCCGCCATGGTCGCTAATAGGATGCCAAACACCGTGTAGTCTAACACGCGGGCAAAATTACCGTAGGCAAGGATCAAGAGCACGGCGACCAGCGCCTGGATCAGGATCGCCCGATGGGGGGTTCCGTAGCGGGCATGAACGCGCTGGGCGCCTCCGAAGAAAAGCCCATCCAAGGCCATGGCGTAAGCGATCCGCGGGCCGACGAGGATGGTCGCGTTGAGCGTGCCCAAGATGGAAACGAACGTGAACATGCCGACCACGGCTCCGATCTCATGCCCGAATAAAGCCTGGGCGGCTGTGGCGCCGGTATTGATCTGGGCCCCCAGCTCCTGTGGGGAAAGGGCGTAAAGGTATACGCCGTTGACGATCAGATACAAGCCTGTGCAAATGCCGAGTCCACGAAACAAGGAAGCTGGGAGTGTGCGCTGTGCACAGCGGATCTCGCCTGCCACATACACCGGCGCATTCCATCCCAGATAGGTGAACAATATAGGCGAAAGCGCCAAGGCAAAGTTCGGGAGCGAAACCGATTCCGCCGTTTCCTCTGAGATTTGCCAATGCTCTACGCTACCCTGTCCAAATAATGGTCCACAGAGAGCGAAGGCACAAAGGGCCGCGATTTTGGTGTAGGAGCCCAGATTATTGAGCACCGTTCCCCAACGCAGGCCGATGTAATTGATCCCCGAGGTGAGGGCAACGAAGGCGATAGCCCCTAGCAGCTTGCCCTGATCGCTCAGCGGGAAGAACACCGTCAGTGATTCAGCCAGCGCGACCCCCAGCGTGGCGAGGGTCCCGGTGAATATGCTGAAAAACGTGAACCAACCGACCAAGAATCCCGCTAAGGGATGGAACGCCTCTTTGAGGTAAACGTAGTCGCCGCCTGCTCGCGGATACATCGCGCCCAATTCCGCATTGGCACAGGCGCCGGCGACGGAGAGCAGGCCGCCGCATAACCAGGCGAGCAGAAACCAAACCGGATGGGGCAGCAAGGTCGCGACGCTTGCGGGGGCAAAGAAGATCCCGGACCCGACGACGGAGGCCACAACCAGCAACGTTGCGTCACGGAGAGAAAGCTGTGGTTTAAGAGTCATCGAGCAGGCAACACATGGGCGATCTCATCGCCCGCTTGAAATGGAGCCCGCACGCACCCGAAAGCTTCTTCGTCGGACCTGGTGGCTGAGACGCGCTCGCCAGTCACGTATTCGGCTCGCAACTGACTGGGCAAGATGGTCAATGAGACGGGCTGATTATCGTTAAGATGAAAAGAGGGTGTCACCTCAGAGTTTGTGAAAAAACCTACTGCGCTCGGGATCTCGCGTTCCGGCGGTGCTCGGAATCCTCATGTATTTCAATATACACTGCGGTTCCTGCGCTCCGGCGGAACGCGACCTTCCTTCGCT
>JBOIEG010000011.1:0-1633 GCA_050740915.1 Gammaproteobacteria bacterium
TCATCAAGAAGATCGAGCGGGCGCGGGTCAAGATGGAGCAGATCAAGCCCAGATCCACCCTGCCCCGAGGGAAAAAAGAAGGCGGCTTAACTGTGAAGTTATTTAAGGGACACTACACTAAGCTCCGGCGTTGTAGGAGACGCTATGAAACGGCAAGCGTCCGTTGCAACTATTACAGGCGCGCTCGACCGATTATGCCCATTTCATTTGAGTTCTGAATCGTCAACCGCTAAAGTTAGCGCTCGAAGATCAACCGCAAGCGCATCCGATTTTAACTAATGTTTTCTGAACAAGCTTTTAGCGCGCGTTCTTTTTTCTGGCTCGCGTTTGCCGTGGTCATTACCGTTCTCATTTACCTCTTGAGCCCAATTCTGACGCCGTTTTTATTAGCGGCAATTCTGGCTTACATGGGCGACCCGCTGGTGGATCGGCTGGAAGCCAAAAAAATTCCTCGTACCCTCGGTGGCTTGATAGTCATGTTCTTGATGATCGGGCTTATGATCTTGATCGTGGTCATTCTGGTGCCTTTGTTCGAACAGCAGGCGGCAACGTTGATGCAACGTTATCCGCAACATCTGGAAGCGCTTAGCTCTTACATGACACCCTGGTTGCATCGTTTCGGAATTGATTTCGAACTGGATATCCAGGGAATCAAACGGGCGCTGATGGAGAATCTTCCCGCCGCCAAAAGTTTTGCGGCCAAGCTGATACCTAGTTTGAAAACCGGCGGTCTTGCATTAGGCGAATTCGTGATCAATCTGGTGCTGGTGCCGGTGGTGTTGTTTTACCTATTGCGGGACTGGGACCTTATGATGGCGCATATCGGTGAGACGATTCCAAGACGCGCTCGAGAGGAGACCATTTCTCTGGCTCGTGATGTCGACCAAGTCTTGGGACAATTTTTACGCGGCCAATTGTCGGTCATGCTGTTGCAAAGCGTTTTCTATGTCACGGGCCTTTGGCTCGTGGGACTGGACTTTGCGCTGCCGATCGGCATCCTGGCGGGGATGCTCACTTTTGTTCCTTATCTCGGCGCGATCGTCGGGTTCGTGCTCGCGACGCTCGCCGGATTGATTCAATTCCAAAGTTTCGGAGGATTGGTCCCGGTGTGGATCGTTTTCTTCCTCGGGCAATTACTGGAAGGAATGGTCGTCACACCTTGGTTGGTGGGAGACCGCATCGGGCTGCATCCGGTGCTGGTGATTTTTGCGCTGCTCGCTTTTGGCCAATTATTCGGGTTTTTCGGCGTGCTGCTGGCGCTGCCCGCGAGTGCGGCGCTCGTGGTTGGGTTGAAGTATTTGCACCAGAAATACACCGACAGCGCGCTATACAGCGAACCGAAAGAGAGTCTCGTTATTTCCCTTCAAGAACCGGAACGGACGAAAGGAGGCGAAGGAGTGAAAGAGTGAACGGCGTGAAGGGTGGGGTCGTGGAACAGTTGATACTAGGGTTGGCGCCTTCACTGACCCACGAGGGAGCCTCGCCGAGGCTCAGGCTCTCAAACCGCAGCTAGTGTAGTGTCCCTTAAATAACTTTACAGACTTTCCAGTGATTGCTATGGTCTCGCTCATGCCGAACACCCGCGTGGCGATCAAGTTGCAGCCGGCTGAACGCACGCCGCTGGAGACATGGG
>JBOIEG010000012.1:0-1046 GCA_050740915.1 Gammaproteobacteria bacterium
AGCAGGTAGGGTGTGTCACGATCGCATTGACGGAAGTGGCTCATGCACGCTCGCTCATTGAATCCATTGCCGATCCGATCGGTTTGCACATCAAAAGTTCCGCCTTAAGTCCGACAGGCTCCTAGCCTATTCTCATACGTAAGATCCACAAACTTATTGTAAAATAAGAGGACATTTGTGTATTCCGCTCCATCGTGAGCGCCGATTACGCTGATCGCTATCATCGATGGGTAAGGTGACTGGGCGAATGAGGCCTTGATTGCTCATCGGTAGCCAACGCAGGGAGGGTCTTTTTGAGAATGGGAGGACCCACGCCCATGGCGACCAAGAGGCTGGCGTAACCTCCCCGTTAAGGGGACAATTCTAGAGTAGAGTTTTCGGCGCTTCGGGTTGCATAGGCTGTTAACCTGGCCGTAATAGCCGAAAGTCATGTGCTTCCCAAACGCGCTCGTACGCCGCGACTAACTGTTGCGCCGAATGATCCCACGTTAAGTTGCAGCGCAAATGGTCACGCAAGAGGAGGTTTTCTGGCTTATCCCAAACCCTCTTTAACGCTTCTCGGATAGTGCTTGTGTCATACCCGACTTTGACAGTCCCGCGTACATTTTAGAGTCGCTGCGGTCGTGGGTGACTTATCGATCAAGCGGTTAGGTGTCGGAGGGCTGCGGACATGACGAAAAAGACTACGTACATGGATTAGCGTTTATACCTTGCGAAAGAAGTTGTACATCGTGTTGACGTACATGTATTTGCGCGAAACCCGCCAGAGGCGGGTCGACGGCTCCTACCTCACTCACCTCCAGATCGCGGAAAGCGTCTGGGACCCCGTTAAACGCCATACCCACCTCCGCATCCTCTACACCGGCGGACGTGCCGAGGATCCCAGGGTGGCCGAGCGACTGCGGCGCTTGGCACGCAACATCCTGCGACGATGCTCACCGGAGGAGATCATCGCCGAGGATCCCGCTTGGCGAGTGTGCAACGCTTGGCCCTATGGCGATATCTACGTACTTGAGCAGCTGTGGCAGCGACTGGGGATGGCAGAG
>JBOIEG010000013.1:0-1211 GCA_050740915.1 Gammaproteobacteria bacterium
CCTTTCGTTGTGGTTGAAAGGAAGTTGCCACACCAACTTTCTTCCACGAACGAAAGGCCACTGACTGTGAGACGAAGAAACACCGAATTGCATGCTCGTGTCAATGGGAATCTTGCCTTGGAGTTCACCGAGACGCGGCTCACCTCGTACGCGGGGCTGGAGTTGTTGGATCGGTACCTGCGGGGGATCGAGTTCAGCGATCTGGTGCGCACGGCCTTCGGCAAGGTACGCCTGGGCGGAGACTTCGGCGTGATCGCCATGGTGCGGGCGCTGATCGGGTTGCTGGTGGTGGGCGGGCGGCGCCTGGAACACCTCAAGTACTTGGCCACCGATCCGCTGCTGCTGCGCTTCGCCCGGGTCCGGGTGTGGCCGACGGCGCGCACCGTGAGCCGGTGGCTGAAGCGCTTCACGATGAGCAGCGTTGGGCATCTGGCAGCGCTCAATGCCAGCGTGATCGCGCAGATCCTGCCGCGGCTTGAGCTTCGCAGCCTGACCGTCGATGTCGATGGGACGGTGGTCTCGACCGGCCTTCAGGTCGAGCGCGCCGCGCGTGGTTACAACCCGCATCGTCGCAAGGTCCCGAGCTACTACCCGATCATGGCGCACCTGGCCGAGACCACGCATGTGCTGCGCGTGCGCAACCGCCCGGGCAACGTGCACGATGGCAAGGCGGCGCTGAGTTTTCTGCGGGAACTGTGGGGACAGCTCGCTGGCTTCTCGATGCCGCGCAGCCAGATCCGCTTTCGCATGGATGGAGCCTTTTTCCGCGACGATGTGCTGCGCTGGCTCGCTTGGCGCGAGGTCGGCTACGCCGTCAAGGTTCCTTTCTATCACTGGCTGGATCTGCAGCGGTTCATCCGCAAGACTCGGCATTGGACCCGAGTGACCGCGGAGGTCTCGGGCTTCATGGTGCCGGCGGTCGAGACTCCTTGGGGCAAAACGCTTGCCGTGGCGATCTATCGACGCCGGGTCGCCCACCAGACCGCGAAGAACTTCCAACTGGACCTGTTCGACCCAGACGACGGGCACTACGAATACTCGGCCGTCACCAGCAATCTCGATTACACGCTCGCGAACCTCTGGCACTTCATGGCTGGCCGCGGCGCGCACGAGAAAACGATCGCGCAGCTGAAAAGCGGACTCGCCTTCCATACGGTGCCCACCCTGGCCTACGCGGCCAACAGCGCTTGGCAGCAACTCGTTGCCCTCAC
>JBOIEG010000014.1:0-2176 GCA_050740915.1 Gammaproteobacteria bacterium
GTGCCGACATATCGGCTTCTGCCGATATGTCGGCGTCAAGGGGTGGCGAGAGAGGCCGAGCTTTTTTCATGCTGAACTGCAGGGTCGTCTGTTTCATGCCGAGGCGGATTTGTTTCGGGAAGCTTTCACTGCCAATGCTTTGATGCGGCCATACGGCTTGGCCAAAGGCAATTGATGAACAGATAAGGTGACAACTCACTTTCCCTGTTCCGTACCGGTTGCAGAGAGGGTCCTCGCGTCATGAAAAATAGCTTTATCGCTCAAACAATCGAGCGAACCACTCCGCCGTCCGCACGGAGCGCGGTTCCGTTCGTGGCAGAGGACAGGGGGCTGGCGACGAAGGCGACCAGCGCGGCGACCTCCTCGGTTGTGGCAAACCGTTTGAGCAGCGAACTGGGACGGACCGTTTCGAAGAACTCCTTCTCCACCATAGAGGGTTCGAGGTTTCGAGACTTCGCCATTTGGCTGACGAATTCCTCCACTCCCTCGGACCACGTCGGTCCCGGCAAGACGGAGTTGACCGTCACGCCGATGCCCGCCGTGGTTTCCGCCAGACCGCGCGCCAGCCCAAGTTGCATGGTCTTCGTGACGCCATAGTGGATCATCTCAACGGGAATATTGATGGCTGATTCGCTCGAGATGAAAATGATCCTGCCCCAGTTCTTCGCTTTCATCTTCGGCAGATAATGGCGGCTCAAGTAGACGCCGCTCATAAAATTCGTTTCGATGATGGCCATCCAGTCCTCATCCGAAATATCCTCGAAGGACTTCGGTTCGTACATGCCGAGGTTATTGATCAAAATGTCCACCGGAGGAAAACTGTTGGTGGCCCGCTTCACGGCTTCCAGTTTGCTCAGATCACCGACGAGCGCCTCCAGCTTGGCGTGAGGATGCTTCCGCCGGATTCTCTCGAATAGCCTCACTTACACGCTTTTCCGATCGACCGTTGATAATCACTGTTGCGCCCTCACCGGTCAGGGTCGAACCAATCGCTAGACCGATGCCCGCAGTCGAGCCGGTCACCAGCGCGAGCTTCCCAGATAGTTGTAAGTCCATGATTGCTCCTCTCACAGCGAGGGTCTTATGCCGCAGGTACGTGGGCATAAGGCCCGTGTTTCAAGCCCAGAATTACTGATGTAGGCCCAGCAACGTATAAGGGCAAACGAAAAGACGCGCTCGGTCAGCTCATGCCAGTAACGCGAAAGCCACTTAAAAGCTAGACGACACGCAAGACCTCTCTGGCTCAACTCATAAGCACGACGTGCTTCCGAGAGTGGCAACACGATCTCCACGATTGACCTCAATTTTCCTGAATCGGCGAGTTGTGCAATCTCCGTCAGATCGTCGGGATGGTGCCCCCGTCGATGACATACTCGCTTCCGGTGATCGATGCTGCGCGATCAGAGGCGAGGAAGGCGACCAGAAGGCGACCAGAAGGCGACCAGCTCGGCGACCTCTGCCGGCCAGCCCGGACGGCCAAGCGGGATGCCCCCGAGTGACTTTATCAATTGCTCGCGCGCCGTATTCCGGTCGGTGCCGGAGTTCGCCGCCAGTCTGTCGATCAGCGCTGTTGCGGCAGTGGTCTCTATGAATCCGGGCGCAACGCTGACGACCCGGACGCCCTTCGGTCCGACCTCATTCGAAAGACCCTTGCTGTAGTTGCTGAGCGCCGCCTTCGCGGCTGCATAAGCGAGGGTCGCCTCAAACAGCGGGAGACGCCGCTGGATCGATGAGATGTGGATGATCACGCCGGCTCCCTGCTCCAACATCAACGGAAGCAGCCCACGGTCGAGACGAACGGCGGCAAACAGGTTGCTGTTCAACGCGTGCTGCCAATGCTCGTCAGTGAGTGCGGCGAAGCCTCCGCCCGGTGCCGAAGACCCTCCGACATTGTTGACCAGAATGTCGACGCCGCCGAGGCGATCCCGCACATGGCTGACGACCTTCTCCGCACCCTCGGCCGTGCTGAGGTCGGCTTCCACGAACAGATCCGGGTGAAGCAGGTCATGGGGGGTGGATCGAGCGGTCGTGACCACTGTTGCTCCGGAACCTCTGAGAGTTTGTGAAAAACCGTCGCGAGCGAAGGAAGGTCGCGTTCCGCCGGAGCGCAGGAACCGCAGTGTATATTGAAATACATGAGGATTCCGAGCACCGCCGGAACGCGAGATCCCGAGCG
>JBOIEG010000015.1:0-1429 GCA_050740915.1 Gammaproteobacteria bacterium
GGGTGGGGAAAGAAGCCGAGCTGAATGCGGCCATCCTGCACTTTATCGCCAAATGCCTGGCCGAAGGGGATCATCAGACGCTTTCGGATCTCGGCCTGGACCGCAAAGACGCCGAAGCCATCGAGTCGCTTTCCCTAACCGATGTTGATCACCTGAGCTCGGTCAACTTCCCGCTGTTACGCAAGGGATCCATCGATCGCGATCTCTTCCGCCGCTTGATTGAGCGCATTCGCGATCGGCGCGAGCACACGTCGTTGCGGGATGAGCTTCTAGCCCGCGATGCGCCCTTTTCCATGATGCACGAGCACTTCGGTATGGATGCCGGCGAGTACGCCGAGCGCGGACGGCGGATCGCGGTCCTGCGTCGCAGTGGTCGGCCCACCGAACCAAGCGAAGACGAGGGATCTGCGGTGTGGCGCGCGTATGAAGCCTTGGATAAACCGAAAGACCAACCGCTGAGTAGCGAGGAGTACCTGGTTCTGTGTAAGACTACAGGGTTGTCCGCACGCACTGTGTGGACCGTGATGCACCGGCTACTCGCCGCTCAAGACCCGGCTGCTCCTGGAGCGCCTCAGCGAAAAGAGGGCCCGCACCCGATGGCCGTGGAAACCCCGTGCGGCGACCAAAAACGGACCGCGGTCCCGACCGTATCTACAACACGAGCTCTGAGAGAGCCGGCATGACGCCCGGTACCCGAGACCCTGATCCCGCGACCCGGGCCCTCGAAGCCTACATCGAGGCGAGCGTCGAGCAATTACTTCAGCGGCCGAGGAGCACGCCACAAAACGGCCTGCTGTTTTTAAGCGCCTGGCATGAAGCGATGCCGGCGCTGGTGCACTTAGACCCGGTGCTCGAGCCCGTCGATTCGCGGGTGTTTGCGGTGCTTTGGATCTGGGCCAAGCAGCAAGGGCGCGGGTCAACGGCCTTTCCCTCTTATGAGCACCTCCTCCAGCGTTGCAACATCCAATCGCGCGCCACCGTGGCGCGCTCACTCGCCATCCTGCGCATGACCCGCTGGGTGACCCTCTGCCGGCGGGTGCGCGAGAAGGGCCGCAATCGCGGCAACATCTATGCACTGCATGATGAGCCGTTAGCGCTGGCCGCGACCCTCTATCTCGATCCCAGCTACATGGGTTTCCTCGAGAACGCAAAACGCCATTACCATGAGCATGTCGGGAGGGTTGCACACGCGTTACTCCAGAGCCTCCAAGAATCCATCGACGAGGGAGAGGATGTCCTCTCCGCCCCAGCAGCTTCTCAAGCGGAGCAGCGTCTGGAGGCGTTGGCGACGATTGCAGGGGAAGGCGGTGGAAAGTACTTTGGCCTTCGGCTTGGCGTGCTATCGGCGTTGCAGGCCACAAGAAATCAGCCCCCACAACCGCCGAATGAAGCCAAAGTTCAAAAAATGAACTCTGCCAGAGTTCAAAAT
>JBOIEG010000016.1:0-2687 GCA_050740915.1 Gammaproteobacteria bacterium
GCCCTTCATCTGGACGGCCACCGTCGAGGACATCATCAAGAAGATCGAGCGGGCGCGGGTCAAGATGGAGCAGATCAAGCCCAGATCCACCCTGCCCCGAGGGAAAAAAGAAGGCGGCTTAACTGTAAAGTTATCTAAGGGACACTACACTACACTAGTGGGATTAGGCAGCTACATCGTTAACGCCCAGGAGGTCTGCAACGATTGCCACACGAACCCACCCTATGCGCCTGGCGGCGATCCATTCAAAGGCGAGCCGGAGCAGATCAATGTGGAGGGCTATCTGGCCGGCGGAACGGCGTTTGGTCCCTTCATCTCCCGCAATCTGACCCCCTGTGAAGACGGCGAACCGGAGTGGACGTTTGAGAAATTCCTCCAGATCATGCGCACCGGTGTTGACCTGGAAGATGATGAACACCCGCCCGGCAATACCCCGCTGCTGCAGGTGCACCCTTGGCCCGTGTTGGGCAAGATGACCACGTGCGATTTGCGGGCCGTATACGAGTACTTGCGAGCCATCCCGCCTCGGCAATGTGAGGAGTGAACGCTGAAAGCCGAATGAGAATGGGAAACGGTGGGGCTCACGCGGGTTGAACGCTTCCTGCGCCGGCCTGTTGGGAGCTGCGGCGTTGCGGCCTAACAACCGCGTGAACCCGACGGGGTGACCCGTACGTTGGTGACGGTTATGGGAGCGAACCCGGCCGCTCGCAAAGCATCGTTCACCCATACGTTCCTGTTATAGCGCGGGGAGCAGTGACTCTCAAGATACGAATTTGAACTGCGTGGAGTTATCGTACTCGTAGCCGTTGATATCCGATGTGTCGGCCGGCGCCGGCGCCTTGCCGTTATGAACCGCTAATAGACCGGACGGATAGGCGGACCCAAGCGAGACGCTGGTGATATCCAGGCCATCGGTGTCCTCAACACCATCGACCTGGAAGCTTGCCACGTGCCGGTTCGATCCCGTCCGCATAAACACCTGGAAAGTGCTATCGCCTGGGCTCGAGGCAATAAGGTAGCCACCACCATGACCACGGTAGTAGATAGCAAGACCTTCTAGATCGGCCTCCAAATGCCGGCCGCCGAAGGCAGTACTGCCGTTCGCGACGATCGTATCGGGTTGCGGCGTACCCTCGGGGTCGTACGCGCACTCGAACTCGTCGTTGTCCGGCACCGCCCAATAGGGATCCCCAAAGAACTTCACCGGTTCAAGGAGCGACTCCCTGCCCACCATGACATGCTTGCCTAAATGATGGCCGAGCCGCACCGCGTATAACCCGATCGTTTCGACGCCAACGTAGAGGACGCTCCGCCTCTGATCGACCACGATCCCCTCGGATTGGGGATCGTGATCGGCCTCTTCCCGGCACGGCGTCCAGACCAATGCGCCGTCTTCATCGGGCAGTCTAAACGTGGGATTGAACACAAACGTGCGGATCTTGTAATAACTCAGCTGGCCATCGGCCATCGGGAGGATCCGGAGCTGGCTTACCACGCTACGATTGCGCTGAGAGACGAACGCGTAGAGCGCGTCCTCCCGCCGCCAGAGGCCGATACCGTAGGCGGTGTCTTGGTCATCGAGCGGGTTGCCTTGGAGCCCGGCTGGCACGTCGCTCGGCTGTAGCGGTGACGGCTGTACCAACCGCAAGGGGAATACGCGCGGTACATCAGGCGCCGTGATATCGGTCAGCGGGCTGGCCGTATCGCCAGGGTCGATGGCATAGAAACGCAGTCGGTCACAGCCGCGGTCGGTGACGATCGCCACATCGACGCGCGGCGCGAGCGGGCCATGGCCGAGCCGAATGCCGTAGGCCACATCCACGTTGTTGTAGCGCCCGAAGTATCGCCCGCTTCCGATTCGGGACAGGGATCCGTAGCATCCAGGTTGACCCCCGCGGGGGTGGGCGGGTCCTCCGGTAGGATCGTCGGCAAGTTTGGAGGCGGGATCGCTTGTACGACATCGCCGTCCAGATTGTAGACGATCAAGCCGGCGTCTTTGATCGCGGCAATGATCAGACTCTTCGATCGATCCGTCGGATGCACCCAGATGGCAGGGTCGTCTGCGTCCGGTGTGACGGGGGCGTCGTCGTATGCATGAAGCGGATCAGTGGCGGTCACCGCCGCTATCACGGGAACCTCGCCGGCAGATACCGCCATGCTCAGAAACGGAGCCGTAATACAGTGGATTAACAGTAGCGTGGCTCTCATCGTGGTGCTCCCGTAGCAGAATCACGTAAGTTTGAAGGCCGATGATTCTAAGTGTTATAGGTGGACGGTGCGCGGCTCGAATGCTGCGAGCCGCTCGGTCGTGAGACCAATTACAATTCTGCCAAGGCATTGTTACATTGGGATGACCACGGGACCCGAAGCGTCGTACCCGGGCGATAAATGGGTAATCGAAATCGCCCCGCTCACGCGCTCCCGCTACGTGGTATTCCCCCTCGTGTCGTCACAAGACTCTTCTCGTTCGGGCTTACTTTCCCATTTCACCAAAACGTAATTGGCGCGTCATGAAAGGCTGGTACGGTTGCCGTGTCCGTAATGCGCAGTCCCTTGTAAGAAAAAAAGGCCTCCTCCGCAGAATTTGTGGGTACTGATCTGAGGCGTATTTATGCATCTGATTCATTACTTGGAATAAAGTTACGTTCTATAGGTCCGAAATTTTGGGTATCAAAAAATCTGTTGGG
>JBOIEG010000017.1:0-5618 GCA_050740915.1 Gammaproteobacteria bacterium
GGTTCTTGTT
The DNA here is from genome assembly GCA_050740915.1 of Gammaproteobacteria bacterium. GTDB lineage: Bacteria > Pseudomonadota > Gammaproteobacteria > JBOHHR01 > JBOHHR01 > JBOHHR01. The sequence continues at coordinate 11 of JBOIEG010000017.1, forward strand.
CAAATAAAGCCCTGGATGCTTCGTCTGCCATGAGGGATACCGTTGCTTCAGTTGTGTTCCCGCTATTTTACCAGCTCCCTTCTCATCATTCCCCTGTCCCAGGAGGTTTTTTCACAAACTCTCAGTGAATCCCGTCACATAGGCCTGGCCAGAGTGGTCCACGGTGATGCCCGTGCCGAAGTCGAAGTCGGTCCCGCCGAGGTAGGTGGAATAGACAAGCTTGGAGCCCGCCCGATTCACCTTCGCCACGAAGACATCAGCGAAGCCGCCACCAAAAGCCGACTGCAGCGGATTCTGGGTCGGAAAGTCGGTCGAAACGGTGAGTCCCGCCACATAGGCCTGGCCGAAGCGGTCCACGGCGATGCCGATGCCGTTGCCCCCGTCGAAGTCGGTCCCGCCGAGGTAGTAGGTGGAGTAGACAAGCTTGGAGCCCGCCCGATTCAGCTTCGCCACGAAGGCGTCGCCGGAGCCGCCCGAAGCCGGCTGCAGAGGATTCTGGGTCGGGAAGTCGGTCGAAGTGGTGAATCCCGTCACATAGGCCTGGCCGAAGCGGTCCACGGCGATGCCCCTGCTCTCCTCGTCCCCGTCGTCGTCGGTCCCGCCGAGGTAGGTGGAGTAGACGAGCACCGGATCGATCACCAGGGGCCGGGCACACTCATAAGCGGCCACCTGAAAGCCTACCTGCCGCTCGTTCTTGCGCACATAGCCGCCGCCGATGGGCCGCCGGACACCCTCCACCTCCTGATAGATGAGAGGCTTGTGCATCCGCAGGTCCCTACCCGCGGTGTGTACCACGAGCTCCCCACTGGGATCTATCTCGAGTCGGTCGGCCCCCTCAAAGCTCAAGGTGAGAGCGTGGGGATCCGCGCCCGGGGCCAGCACGAGGTCATACTCCAACTGCCGCTAGTTCCCATAGTAGACGAGATCCACCCCGGGATACACCGCTTCGTATTTCACCTTAGCATAAGTCGGTACCCCGGTGCGCCACTTGCTCGGGTCCTTGCCGAGGAGGTAGTTTACCTTCCCCGGCAACACCTCCCGGCCGGTTATCTGCGGCGCGGGATTGGCTCCGACTAAGCGCATTCGGAGCACCGTCCCGGCCCCCGGTTCGGAGGGAGCCGGCATCTTCCGAGCCGCCTTGCGCTGGGCCGTGGGTTTCTTCAGGCTCAGCACCGCCTCGGTGGGAGTGAGAAACAAGGCGTAGCCAGGACCGCGGGCGAGGAATTTCACCTGCGCATTGCTTTGCCCCTGGTTGGCCTCAAAGCTCAACGGCAACTTGCCATAGCTTTGCACAAGCTTGGTTTGATCGGCCGCCGCCGCGGCGAGCGCCGGGCAGAGCATCAGCCCCAGGGCGGCCACGACCAGCGGTCTGGGGGAGGGGGTAAGTCGCGTCAACTGTGACATGGCGTATTCTCCTTAAAAAATAAAATTAGATTCAGATCGACACTTCCAAACACCCGCCTATCAATTGGAGCGGGAGTCTTGATAGAGCCGGCCGTGGGGACTGCTGGCCCGATCCGCTCGGGGATGCGATCCCTGCCGCAAGCTTTTCGACCAAGGTCCTGAGCCGGCTCCGTGAAGGATTATCCGTAAATCGTGGAGAAAAGTGATAAGCAAGGCATAATTTTTTTGTGAAAGATACGTTATGGTGCATAAGGGTCTCTGGCACAAAAGCGAAAGCTAGGAGGGGTTCGCACACATGGGAGACGCTCAGGCACACCAGCCGATCTTTTTCTTTGGTGACTTCCATCTCGATCCGGTCAATGCCAGGCTACAGCGGGGATCGCAGACGATCCCGTTGAAACCAAGGGCCTTCGGGGTATTGCATTATCTTGTTCAGCATCCCCAGCGACTGGTTACTAAGGAGGAAATGCTCTCTGCCATATGGACAAAGGTTTTCGTGTGTGATTCTGCCCTCAGGGTCTGTATTCGCGAGATCCGTCGCGTACTTTGCGATGCATCGAAGACCCCTCGTTTCATCGAAACCGTGCACCGTCGCGGCTATAGGTTTATGGGCGAGGTAAGCTTGCGCAGTGGGTGGGCTATTCCACCCCAAGTCCAGTCAAGCGAACGCCAGCCTGTCTTTCGTCATCGCGGGCCAGCATTCTACGGGCCGCCACCGAGAGACATCTGGCTCCCTGGGAGAGAGGATGAGCTAGCGCAACTTTCGGCGCGGCTAGAGTGCGCGCTTCAGGGGGAACGTCAATTCGTATTCGTCACGGGAGAGCTGGGGATCGGCAAAAGCGCGCTATTGGAGGCTTTCATGGCGCGGGCTTGTGTGCGGCCTATTCGGATCGCCCAATGCCAGTGTTTCGAGCACCATAGCCAGGGGCATCTTCCAGTGGTCGACGCACTGCGTCAGTTGTTGCAACAAGCGGGGGGCGAAGATGCACGGGCGACCCTTCGTATCCTCGCACCGAGCTCGTTAATGAAGATGTCTTCGCTCATTGTTCAAGAGGAGAAAGGTCCTGCGAATGAGATGGTTGGCGAGCGATCACGGGAGCACATGTTGCTCGAATTCGTCGAGGCGATGCACGTCCTTAGCAAGGAGATCCCAATCGTGTTGATCATCGAAGATCTGCACTGGAGCGATTATTTCACGCTGGACTTGATTACCCGGCTCGCGGGCCGGCGAGACGCGGCACGGCTGATTGTGATCGCCAGTTATCGGCCCGACGAGGTGCTCCAGCGTGACCACCCTTTGAAACGGCTCAAGCTGGAGCTGCAGATCCGGGGACGCTGTGTAGAATTGAAGTTGGCCGGATTAACAGAGGAGGGAGTGTCTGACTACCTGGAGAAACAGTTTCCTGGGCATGAGCTTCCGAGAGACCTCGGCAAGTGGTTCCACCAACACACAGACGGAAATCCTCTGTTCTTGGCGAATACGGTGGAATACTTGTCGGCCACTGGTTTGCTGACGTCCCTCCAGGGGAAGTTGAGCCTGAAGATTGGGAAGGCGGAGCTCGAGAGCTTCGTGCCCCACGGCATACTTCAGCTAATAGAAGACAAGTTCGAACGCCTCAGTGCAGGAGAGCGAACCCTGTTGGAATCCGCAAGCGTCATCGGTCTAGAGTTCTCGGCGCGCACCTTAGCGACAGTCCTGGGAGAAGACGTGGTAGAGATCGAAGCGCGCTGCGAAAAGCTCGTGCGAAGCGATCAATTTCTGCGGGCCAGTGGCCGTCCCTATTATCCGGAGCGTCGTTTGGCATCGCGCTATGCTTTTGTCCATGGGCTCTATCGGAACGCACTGTATCAGCGGATGCCAATAGCTCGGCGTGCGAGGCTGCGCCAGCGGATTCCTCAGTATCTATGGATGCCCGACGAAGCTGCTGACGTACTCAAGCATTTCGGGGAGGGCTTGCGGGCTAGCACTGCCCCGATAATATATACACCGCCTTGCAGCGATAATCCGACTTCCGCGCGCACGCGAAAGTCAGGGCCTATAAAATGAATAGGGCATCGGTCTAAGTCGCCTATCATGGAATTTCACATAGCGCATGGTCGATTAACCTCGTGCGGCCTAGCCAAGCGGCCGTAAGCAGGACGAGGTGCTTATCGCCATGGCGTGGCGAAGCAAGATCGTGGGAGCGGCGAAAGCTGAAATATTCGGGGCGAAACCCACAGCGGGCGAGCTCCCTCATGCCCTCTCCCTCGATCACAGCGAGATCCTTTGGATCCCGTAGAGTCGCGTTGGCCGCTTTTTCCAGAACGACATGGAGCTTGGGGGCTTGGCGCCGTTCCGCGTCACTCAGGTAGCCGTTGCGCGAGCTTAAAGCGAGACCATCGGGCTCGCGCACCGTCGGCACGCTGATGGTCGTTATGGGGAAACACAGCTCGCACACCAAGCGTTTGATCAACAGCAATTGCTGATAGTCTTTTTCTCCAAAGACAGCGAACTGCGGCTGAACCAAATTAAATAGCTTGGTCACCACGGTGGCGACACCGCGAAAATGACCCGGGCGGAAAGCGCCACAAAGCATCCCATCCAAAGCGGGGACTTCTACTCGGGCCTGATCCTCTGCTAGCCCAAAGGGGTAAACTTCCGTCACAGTGGGTGCGAATAGTACGTCAACCCGCCTTTGGGTCAGAAGCTCGGTGTCTTTCGCCAGGGTGCGGGGGTAGCTTTTGAGGTCTTCACCTGCAACGAATTGGGTCGGATTCACGAATATCGACACCACGACGCGATCCGCCAGTTGGCGCGCGCGTTCTACCAACGCCAAGTGTCCTCGATGTAGGTTTCCCATCGTGGGGACGAAGGCGATCCGGTGGCCCTCGGCTCGCCAAGCGTGCACGGTTTCGCGCAACGCGGGAGCGCTTTCCAAGGTTTGCATCAGTCAAAACCGTGTTCTGTCGCCGGAAACTCACCCGACTTTACGGCTTGTACATAAGCACGCAGTGCACTGGGGACATCGTTACCGGAGCGCGCAAAGTTGCGGCAAAACGAGGGGATTTTTCCCGATATTCCGAGCATGTCATAGAGCACCAAGACTTGGCCATCGCACTTGGAGCCCGCGCCGATCCCGATCACAGGTATGTTAAGGCGTTGGGTAACAGTCGCCGCGAGCGCCCGGGGGATGCACTCCACCACCAATAATGCCGCTCCGGCTTGCTCCAAAATGCAGGCTTCCTCAAGCAAGCGCTCGGCATCTCCCTGGCTTCGGGCTTGTACCCGGTACCCCCCGAGCTTATGGATCGACTGCGGCATCAGCCCGAGGTGGGCGCACACGGGTATGCCCCTGGCGTCGAGCAGGCGTACGGTCTCCGCCAGCCAGGCGCCGCCTTCCAATTTCACCATTTGCGCGCCGCTTTGCATTACCCGCCCTGCGTTGCCCAACGCTTGAACGGGGGTGCTGTAGCTCAGGAAGGGCAGATCCGCCAGGATCAAAGCCCGTTTCTGTCCCCTGCGAACGTTTGCGGTGTGGTAGATCATATCGTTCAAGCGCACCTCCAAGGTGCTTTGGTGTCCCTGGATCACCATGCCCAGCGAGTCGCCGACCAGAAGGACCTCCATGCGCGCTTCCTCAAGCAGTGCCGCGAAGCTTGCGTCATACGCGGTAAGGCAGGCGATCTTTTCGCCTGTCCGCTTCATTTCCCGCAGCCGGGTGAGGGTGATCGGAGTCATCACAAGGAGAGGTTGAAAAAACGCCTTCCTTTGAGCGGAACGGTGATCTGGTCGAGCAACACGTAACCTGGCTCCGCTAGCACGAGATTCACTTCGGACGTGTTTACGATCAGGAGTGGCGCGTCCTGGTACGCGTGAAAAAATTCAACACAGGCATCCGCTAGTTGCTTAAGGTAGGCTGGGCTAATATGCCGCTCTATTCAATCCCACGACGCTCGATGCGCTCCAGCAGGGTCTCTACGGATCCCTGCAGATAAATGACTGAATCCGGGGCCGGGACCGAGGCGCAAGCAACTCGTAGACGAGATAGTATAACTCCAGCTCGTCGGGGTTTGTCAGCTCGGCGAAGATGGCAGGGTCAGATCACTAAAAAACTATTGACAACAGGCGGTTATCGTGATCGAGTATCGCTTTTTTAGGGAAGATACTCATGGCACAGCGAACCGACGCATCGATTGTTGCGCCCTTTTCGACTCTGGAAGATCC
>JBOIEG010000018.1:0-3187 GCA_050740915.1 Gammaproteobacteria bacterium
AATTGGTTGTTCTGCGACACGGTTCGGGGGGCCAAGGCCAGCGCCAATCTGTATAGCCTTATCGAGACCGCGAAAGCCAATGGTCTCGAGCCTTATCACTACTTATGCCCCGTTTTTACCGAGCTACCCAAGGCCAGCACCGTTGCCCAAATCGAAACGCTGCTCCCTCATAACCTCAAACCGAACGAGCTTAATCCATTAACCCGCTGATCAACGGGGTGGGGTTCAGTAACCGCTTACGGTATATCTACATCGAGGACGAGGGGGCCTTCTTGACCTACGGGACCGGCGAGGCCCAGCGCATGCTCGGCACCCTGAAGGACATCACCGCCCGCAAGGGCGCCGAGGAGGCCCTGCACCGCGCCAAGGAGGAGGCCGATGCCGCGAGTGAGAGTTTGTGAAAAAACCGTCGCGAGCGAAGGAAGGTCGCGTTCCGCCGGAGCGCAGGAACCGCAGTGTATATTGAAATACATGAGGCTTCCTAGCACCGCCGGAACGCGAGATCCCGAGCGCAGTAGGTTTTTTCACAAACTCTGAGGCCAAGAGCCAGTTCCTCGCCCACATGAGCCACGAGCTGCGCACGCCCCTCAACGCCATCTTAGGCTACGCCCAGATCCTCGAGCGCGACCGCACGCTGACCGAGCGCCAGCGCAACGGTGTCACCGTGATGCACCGCTCGGGCGAGCACCTGCTCGGCCTCATCAACGACATCCTCGACCTCTCCAAGATGGAGTTCCAAAAGCTCGAGCTCCAGCCCCACGACTTCAGCCTGCGCAACTTCCTCGAGGGCATCGCCGCCACCTTCGCAGTGCATGCCCGCGAGAAGGGCCTCAGCTACCGCCAGTCGTCCGATCCGAACCTGCCTGCGTATGTGCACGGGGACGAACAGCGCCTGCGCCAGGTGCTCTTCAACCTCATCGGCAACGCCGTCAAGTTCACCGACCACGGCGAGGTGGTATTCACGGTTGACGCGCTCGGCCCCCGCCTGCGCTTCACCGTAGCGGATACCGGCCGCGGCGTCCCCCCTGAGGAGCTCGAGCAGATCTTCCAAGCCTTTCACCAAGGGAAAGGCCGGGTCCGGGCCCATGAGGGCGCGGGGCTCGGGCTCGCCATCAGCCGCGGGATCGTTGAGCTGATGGGCGGCACGGTCGAGGTGGCAAGCACCCCGGGGCAAGGCAGCCGCTTCTGGTTCGACATCCCATTGCCTTCGGCCGCCGCCCCGAAGCGCGCGCAGCCAACAGCTCCCGGCATCCTGGTCGGCTACCTCGGCCCCAGGCGCCGCATCCTAGTGGTCGACGACGTCGCCGAGGGACGGGCCCTGCTCGCTGATCTGCTGGAACCCCTGGGCTTCCTCCTTATCGCAGAGGCCGAGAACGGCCAGGAGGCCCTCCGCGTGGCCCAGGGCTTCCACCCTGATGCCATCCTCATGGACCTGCGCATGCCCGTCATGGACGGCTACGAGGCCACCCGCCGCATCCGCGCCATCCCAAAGCTAATAGAGGTCGTCATCATCGGTGTCTCGGCCAGCGCCTTCGGTCATCACAAAGACCGGTGCCTCGAGGCCGGCGCCAACGATTTCCTCCCCAAGCCCTTCCCGGAGCAACGGCTCTTCGAGCTGCTTGCCCGCTACCTCGGCCTCGGATGGCGCTATGCCCCTAGCGCAACGGCGAGCGCGCCTGAAGCGAGCGCCCTCGTCCTCCCGCCAAGCGAAGTCCTCACAAGGCTCCTCGCCCTGGCCGGGGGCGGCGACATCAAGTCCCTGCTCGACGAGGCACACACGCTCGAACCCGACTACCGGCCCTTCGCCCAGGAGCTTCGCGCCCTCGCCAGGGCTTCCAGGTCAAGCGCATCGTCCGGTGGCTCGAAGGCCATGGCGCCAGCGGCGCCACAGAGCAGAGCTAGACCGCCTGCGCGGCTCGCAGGGCTGACAGCGGCGAGGGCAAGCGTCCGCTGGCCGTAAAAAGAACGGCTCGTAGTCCCGGCGGATCGCGCCCTCGCCAAAATCGCCGCCGGAGAAGGTGTAGCGGTACGTGATCCCTGGTGTCCACGTCCCTGCGTCGAACCGATAGCCGACCTCGCCGTACCAGGCGCTTACCGTGTGGTTTGACATCGTGGGCTTAAGCTGAGAAATTCTCATCATCATGGCCGAGCTATCCCGCCCCGCCCGCCCCCTCATCCTCGTGGCGGACGATACCCCCGCGACCCTGGGCGTGCTGTTCGAGCTTCTCGGCCAAAACGACTATGACGTCATGGTCGCCGAAGACGGGGAAAGCGCCCTGCAAAGGGTCGCGCACACGCAGCCGGACCTCATCCTCCTCGACGTCGTCATGCCGAACCTCGACGGCTTCGAGACCTGCCGCCGCCTCAAGTCCAGCGAACGGACGCGGGACATCCCCGTGATCTTCATGACCGGGCTGACGGAGACCGTGGACAAGCTGAAGGGCTTCGCGCTCGGCGCGGTTGATTACGTCACCAAACCCTTCCAGCAGCAAGAGGTGCTGGCGCGGGTCCGCACCCACCTGACCCTACAGCGTGTCAAGGCAGAGCTCGCGGAAAACGAGGAACGGCTGACCCGCATCATCGAGGGGGCTATGGACGCCATCGTCACCCTGGACGGCGAGGGTCGCATCACCCTCTTCAACCACGCCGCCGAGCAGGTCTTCTACTGCCCCGTAGGCGCTGCGCTCGGCCGGGCCTTTGTGGACTATCTTTCGAGTGATCTCCGGCGCGCCCTCGAGGGGCACATGGGCGCGCGGCGCGGTTCCCAGGCATCGAAACAGGCCGTGTGGTTGCCCCCGGGGCTCATGGCGCGCCGTAGCGACGGGACGGAGTTCCCCGTCGAGGCCACGCTGTCCCGCGTCGAGGTGAGCAGCCGGCCCCTCTACACCCTCATCCTCCGCGACATCGAGAAGCGCCGCCGTCAGGAGGCGGCGTTCAACCGGCTGCACGGGCTGATCCTCTCTCTCCAGGAGGAGATCCAGGCCGAACACAACTTCGCGGAGGTCATCGGCGGCTCGGCGGCGCTCAACGCGGTGCTCAAAGCGGTGGAGCAGGTGGCGCCGACTGAGAGTTTGTGAAAAAACCGTCGCGAGCGAAGGAAGGTCGCGTTCCGCCGGAGCGCAGGAACCGCAGTGTATATTGAAATACATGAGGATTCCGAGCACCGCCGGAACGCGAGATCCCGAGC
>JBOIEG010000019.1:0-10147 GCA_050740915.1 Gammaproteobacteria bacterium
GGGAACCCCCACCACGCCCACATTGGGATCGATGGTGCAAAAGGGATAGTTCTCAGCCGATATTCCCGCATTCGTCAGGGCGTTAAACAAGGTGGACTTGCCCACGTTGGGCAGCCCGACGATACCACACTTGAAACCCATGAAATCCGCGTCAGCCTTGAGCTGCTGGCTCAGGAGATCGCCAACTGTGCAAGCGATTCATGACTTCTTCGAGCTTACCCCGAAGCAACTCCCCCGCCTCTTGCAGTCCTCTCTCTAGCGCCATATCGATCAGAACGTTCTGTTCTTCACTGGGGCGGCTAAGGAGGAAGGGGGTCACGGCATCAGGCGAGCCCGGATGGCCGACTCCAAAGCGAAGGCGTAGGAAATCCCCTGTCCCAAGCTGATTCAGGATATCGCGCACACCGTTATTCCCTCCGTGGCCCCCGCCAAGCTTTAATCGGACCACACCCGGAGCGAGATCGAGCTCATCGTGCACAACCAGAATGCGCGGCGCCTCAATCCCATAGTAGCGTGCAGCAGCCGCCACGCTGTGCCCGCTACGATTCATATAAAGAAGGGGCTTCAGCAAATAGGTATCTAGGTCTCCCTCGCGCAGACGCCCAAACTCCCCGACAAACCGAGAATCCAATCGCAGAGCAATCCCACGAAGGGAAGCAAGCCGGTCGAGAAACCAGAAGCCCACGTTGTGCCGGGTTTTGGCGTACTGTGCCCCCGGGTTGCCGAGCCCCACGACCAGTCGGATGGGAACGACCGACAAGGGCAGGGTTAGGCCTCGCCCGCTGCCTCGCCCTGCTCCGGCCCAACTTCTCCCTCATCCGCGAGAGCCCCCTTGGGGGTATGCACGGAAACGACCGGCTGGGCCAGATCGCCCCCGTGGGCTAAGTGGGCGATCTCTACCCCTGAGGGTAGTTTTATATCCCCGAGGTGAATGGTGTCGCCTATTTTTAGGGCCGCAAGGTCCACTTCGATGTACTCGGGCAAATCCTTAGGCAAGCAGAGCACCTCGACGTCATTCGCCACGTGGCTGACCACGCCTCCCTGCTGTTTAACCCCCAGGCACTTATCTTCATTGATAAAATGGATAGGCACCCGCATCGTGAGTTTTTCCGTCTCATCGACACGCTGCAGATCCAAGTGCACTATTTGTTGTTTATAAGGGTGCCGCTGTATCTCCTTGACCACCACTCTTTCCTTTTCCTGGCCTGTCTTAAGCGCCAACACGCTCGAGTAGAAAGCTTCGGTACTAAGGTGGCGAGTAAGCTCAAACGCATCCAGCTGTAGCGCTTGTGGTTCTTTACCGGCGCCATACACGTTCGCTGGAACCTTTCCGAGGCGGCGCAGGCGACGGTTTGCGCCTTTCCCTTTTGGGTCACGCTTTTCTGCACCCAGTTCCAATTGGCTCATGTTCTCTTACTCCGAAATGGAAACATCTCTAACGGTTCAGACAAGCTCATTCTACGAACATCGAACTGAGGGACTCTCCCGAGCTGATGCGTCGTATGCTTTCCGCCAGCAACTCAGCTACGCTTAATTGCCTGATCTTGGGGCTGGCTTGCGCCTCTGCGTTCAAGGGTATGGTATCCGTCACCACTAATTCGTCTAATCGAGAGGCTTCGATATGCTCCAACCCCCGCCCCGAAAGCACCGCATGGGTGCAGTAGGCGACCACGCTTCTTGCTCCGCGTTGCTTCAAGGCGTCCGCCGCTATCCCCAGGGTACCGGCGGTGTCAACTAAGTCATCCACGATCACGCACGTTCTGTCTTCAACCTCACCGATCACGTTCAGGACCTGCGCTTCGTTATAACGGGGACGGCGTTTATCGATGATCACCAACTCCGCATCGTCGATGCGCTTCGCGATCGCCCGCGCTCGGATCACCCCTCCAACATCAGGGGACACCACCACCACATCCGGGTATTTGTGCTTCCAGATATCCCCCAGCAACACCGGCGACGCATACACGTTGTCTAGCGGTATGTCAAAAAATCCTTGGATCTGATCGGCGTGCAGATCCACGGTGAGCACGCGATCGGTGCCCGTGACCGCAATCATATTGGCCACAACCTTGGCGGAAATCGGCACTCGCGCCGAGCGTGAGCGGCGATCCTGGCGTGCGTACCCAAAATAGGGGATCACCGCCGTGATCCGATCCGCCGACGCACGCCGAACGGCGTCCGTGATCACCAGCAATTCCATTAGATTATCGTTGGTGGGGAAACACGTTGGCTGCACGATGAACACGTCCCGCCCGCGAACGTTCTCACCCAGCTCGACCATTACCTCGCCATCGCTGAAGCGTCCCACCTCTGCCTTGCCCACAGGCAATTGCAGGTGATTTGCGACGGCGTGCGCGAGCGCCGGATTGGCGTTTCCGGTGAATAACATCAAGGACTCCAGCAACGCACGTTCTCCTGCCATAGCGCTTTAACTTCGCTGAAATAACCGATCGGGCTTAAGCACTTTGGATCACATGGTCGATTGCGGTGCATTTGGCTGGGGTGCCAGGATTCGAACCTGGGAATGCGGGGATCAAAACCCCGTGCCTTACCGCTTGGCGACACCCCAACAAAATCTGAACCCTCCTACTCGGACGTCCTTGCCCTTCTAAACACGTTTTCAACAGCTATCGCCGAGCCGGGCAAGCAATGGCGAGCGGTTGGTGCCTTTGGCGACAAACCCCTGCCAACGTCGCGGTAGACTAGCGAGCCTTGCGTTTGCCTCGTGCTCGCTCCCAAAGGGACAAAAGACGCACGATCCGGTCCCCGTTAAACGCCCCTTCGGGCTGAACCAGTCCAATACTTCGCCCACCTCGGGGTAACGATTCCGCACCACGGCCTCGCAGTCGTTTCGCCCAAACCCAGAGGCGAAATCGTTTATTGTGATGGGCGGAGAATTTCGTGTCAATTCAGGCGCCGCGAAGATTTCCGCTGTCTGAATGTGGCAGTTGGGCCTTACCAAAAGATACCAAAGCTGTTCTGGCTCTACCGGGCGCAGACGCTCCCCCACACCTTCAGCCCAGGCCGCTCGTCCGAAGACAAAGACCGGGACATCAGCCCCTAATTCGATCGCGATGAGGGTTAGCTCTTCCCGCGACCAATGCAGCTCCCACACCTGATTAAGAGCGACCAATACAGTGGCTGCATCGGAGCTCCCCCCTCCCAGTCCCGCCCCCATCGGAATGCGCTTGCGCAAATCGATATCCACACCGAAGCGCACAGCCCCGGCGGCTTGCAACCGCCGAGCGGCCCGTAGCGTCAAATCCTGTTCCGGGTTCACCCCAGGCAAGGGCGAAACGCGCCGGATCAGCCGGTCATCTCGTACCCGGAAAAACAGCTCATCGGCATAGTCAAGAAACTGAAAAACGGTTTGCAGCTTATGGTAACCATCCTTCCTGCGGCCCGTGATATGCAAGAACAGATTGATTTTGGCGGGCGCTGGCCAAGGTTGGTCGCCGTTCACAGCGAGAGCTTCCAGCGCGCGACCGCCAAACGTACGCGCATCCGCGGGTGTTGCATCAGGAGTTTTATAGGCAGCTCGAACCTCCCCGTGCGCGAATATCCCTGCACCTCCACTTGCCAGCCCGACTGTAGCAAGCGCGCTAAGCGCCCATTATCATCGAGGTCGAGCGCCTCGATCGCGATTTTTGGATCGGGGATCCCGCGCACCCAATAGCCTAAGCCGGCGACCGGTATCGACCAGCCGAGGTGCTCACGCATCAAACTTTCCCCATCGGTGGCGCTGAACGCCTTATTCTGCCCCGTGCGTAAGGTGACGCCCTGAGGCGTTCCCTCAACCGAATACATTCCCTGCCCAAACGGGTTGGTGACACGCACGGTGTAGCCGGCATCGCGCTGGATCCAGTGTAGCCCGGCGCTCCAACCCTCTTTTTCGATCCGTATCGCCACCCGGCCGTTGAATGACCAATCCCGCAGCTGGCTAATGCGGTCTTGTCGCGCTTCCCAAACGGCTTGTGGGGTTAGTTCGGTGTCCCGTGGTCGAATGGGTGCACAAGCGGCAACCAACCCCAACACCAAAATAAGGGCACTTCGATTAATTCGAAATGCCCGGCGGGATAGGGAGTTGCCGCGCATGGTTCAAACAGTGAACTGTTTGAACCGTGGAGCAAAGCAAGAATAGCATTTTTGCTTTGCGATGCGAAAAATTCCACGGATGGAATTTTTCGAAGTGCGCATAACGATAGGTCTCAGAGCTTGTGAAAAAATCGTCGCGAGCGAAGGAAGGTCGCGTTCTGCCGGAGCGCAGGAGCGTTTCGCCGGGAGCGAAACGGCGCGCACGCCCCGCAGGGGCGAGTCCCAAGGATGGGACGAGCAACCGGAGTGTATATTGAAATACATGAGGATTCCGCACCGCCGGAACGCGAGATCCCGAGCGCAGCAGATTTTTTCACAAGCTCTCACGGCGCTAGGCGATCGATGACCTCGCGCAACTTTTTGTCGTCCGGGTTATTTTTCAATGCGTCCTCCCACACGTTTTTCGCCTCTTGCTTGTCGCCCTTCACCCACAGCACTTCCCCCAGATGTGCCGCTATCTCGGGGTCGTCTCGCAAGAGCTTGGCCCGTCTTAGGTATTCTAGAGCCTGCTCGAGCTTACCCAGCCGGTATAAGACCCACCCCATGCTATCTAATATGTAAAAATCGTCAGGTCGCAGCTTAAGCGCCCGCTTGATCAACGAATAGGCTTCTTGATACCGGTCGGTGCGGTCCGCCAAGGTGTATCCCAGGGCATTGAGGGCCTGGGCGTTATCGGGTTCCCGATCAAGGATGCGCCGCAAATCGCTCTCCAACAGGTTCAACTTGCCCATTTTCTCTGCCAACATCGCGCGCGAGTACAACAGATCCGTATCGTGCTCTGTTTTGAGCGCTTGGTCGTATACACGCATCGCCTCGGTGTATTGTCCCTGTGCCGTGAGGATCTCCGCTTGCGCTAACACCAATCGCCGCGCTTGCTCGCTATCTCGGGTTTCGACAGAGCGCAGGTGCCGCATGGCTTCTTCGGCCTTGTCTTGCTGGACCAACACCAAGGCGATGCGGATTTGCGCATCGAAATGGAGCTCTCCCGATGCAATCGCTCGGTACCGTTTCAAAGCGTTGTCGTAGTCGTGTTTGCTTTCAGCGATATGACCCAGGTAATAGCTTGCCTCATCCACCCGGCGCCCGCTCTCGATAAGCGCTGTGAAATGCGCGTTGGATCCAGCTAAATCATTGGTTTGAATACCTAACCATCCGAGCGCGTACTGTACGTCCGGGTTATCCGGTTGGGCTTTTTCCAGCAGCTTGAATTGCACACGCGCCTCATCAAAGCGTTTTTCTTCGGCCAGTAACCGAGCGTACACCATACGTAATTCAGGTTGTTGGGGCTGCTGTTTGAGCCGTTTCTCCAGCCATTTTAGGGCGCTATCCGCATCCCCCTGTTTTTGCAATACACTTAAATAGGCCAAGATGGCTTGGTTGTCGTCGGGGATCAGTTCGATAACACGCTCCATCGCCTGGCGGGCTCTGTCATAGCGTTCTGCGCGCACAGCAAGCAGAGCGTAGGCAAACAGAGCGTCCGCGTCGCCCTCTCGCTGAGACACCAACCGTTCCATCACCTCTAAGGCAGTCACTCGATCTTCCTCGCGGGAGAGAAACCCGGCGATCGTGCGCAGCTTCTGCGTGCTGTCCCCCTTGTTGGAAGACATTACGTACTCGAGCTCGTGCAATGCCTCTTCGGACTGACCATGGCGGATATGCATGGCCGCGAGTGCCTGCCTGGCGTCCAGGTCCTCTGGGGCATATTTCGTCCACAGCTTCGCGGCCTCTAGCGCTTCCGTATCTTTCTTTGCGAATACGGCTATTTGAGTCGCGCGCTCCGCCAGGCGAGGGTCGGGGATGCTTCGGGCAAGCTCAAGATAGGTCTCAACCGATATTTCCAATTTGCCTCGCTGGCCGGCGATCTCCGCAAGCAAAAATTTATACAGCACCTCCTCTGTTAGCTCGGTACGAGGGGGTGCTTGGGTTGAAAGCGCGTGCTCCTGCACGGCTGGCGTCGATACTTGCGAGGGGGAAACAGGACGTGACGGCAGTTTGGCGCACGCGCCTATGAGCGATGCGCCTAAGCTTAGGATAGCTAATGTTTTCGCGATGGGTACTTGGTTCATGTCACCTCCTCTTTTGGCGCCCTGCATCCCGCTCGATCCGAAACCCCTTAGCTTAGGAATATCGCACTCATATCGTTTTTAACACGTACATTAAAGAAGGTCTCGCGAATTTTATAACCGACACTCGAGAATTCCCAGAAAAAAGCTTGAGCCGCCGGAAAAACAAGAGTTTCTTGTATTCCACCTACCCTTATTTCAGAATATCACCCAAGGATAGCGAAAATTCCATCCAGGGGGGGTCGTGTTCCCATTGCTCGATGTTTCAGACAGTTGTCTGTCTGAAACCGGTGCGATTATATATTTCTCGGCAACCCGCCGACGTCCAGATCCGCATGTCTCTATTCGTATTCGGACTCAATTACAAAACAGCGCCGGTAGAAATCAGAGAGAAGGTCGCGCTGGGCCCGGCAGATCTCGATCAGGCGCTTCGCGAGTTGACTCGGGACGAGCAGACCAACGAAGCCCTGATCCTTTCCACCTGCAATCGCACCGAGGTTTACTGCGACCTAGCGGGCACCGACTGTTCCCGGCACATCCAGTGGTTGCTAGAGCGTTGCGGAGAGAATCGCCAGCAACTGCTCCCGTTCATCTTTAGCTATCCCCAAGAAAAAGCCGTCCGGCATCTGTTGCGAGTCGCTTGCGGCCTTGACTCCCTAGTGCTTGGGGAACCTCAGATTTTGGGTCAACTTAAGCTCGCTTATCAAAGTGCGCGAAGCGCGGGCAGCGTGGGCAAGTTGTTAGGCCGCTTGTTCCAATATTCGTTCTCGGTCGCGAAACAGGTTCGCACGCATACCGGCATTGGCAATCACCCGGTTTCCGTGGCGCTCGCCGCGGTGCGCCTGGCGCAGCAGATCTTTAGTGACTTGTCGCAGCACACTGCGCTTTTGATCGGGGCTGGCGATAACATCGAGCTGGTGGCGCAGCACTTACGCAGCAATCGCCTCGGGCGTATGGTGATCGCGAACCGATCCCTCGATAGGGCGAAGTCCCTGGCCGCCGCAGTCCACGCTCAGGCCATTGCGTTGCAGGCCATACCCGAGCTGTTACCCGAGGCGGATATCGTGATCGCGTCTACCGCGAGCCCGCTGCCGATCCTGGGAAAAGGCGCCATTGAGCGGGCGATAAAGATCCGTAGGCACCGGCCCATGTTTTTGCTAGACCTCGCAGTTCCCCGCGATATCGAGCTTGAAGTCAGTGTCCTGGATGACGTTTATCTCTATACCATCGATGATCTGAAAGGAGTCATTGAAGAGAACCTACACTTCAGACACCTGGCGGCTCGACAGGCCGATGAAATCATCGCCAAAGAAGCTCAGCGCTTTATGCATTGGTTGCATTCCTTGGACGCCGTACTGACGATACGCGCGTTGCGCAGCAAGAACGAAGCGCTGCGAGAGCAAACGGTGGAGCAGGCACGACGCCAGCTCGCTAAAGGACTAGACCCCTCTGCTGTGCTGGACCAGCTCAGCAAAACGCTCACCAACAAACTGACGCATGCGCCAACGGAAGGCCTACGACGCGCGAGCGCGGCAGGCCGCACCGAGGTTTTGCAGGTCGCTCAAGAGTTATTTGACCTGGACGAGGGCTTCCTCGAAGAGACGTGAGAGCTTGTGAAAAAATCGTTGCGAGCGAAGGAAAGTCGCGTTCCGCCGGAGCACAGGACCGTTTCGCCGGGAGCGAAACGGAGCGCAAGCCCCATAGGGGCGAGTCCCAAGGATGGGACGAGCAACCGGAGTGTATATTGAAATACCTGAGGATCCCGAGCACCGCCGGAACGCGAGATCCCGAGCGCAGTAGATTTTTTCACAAGCTCTGAGCCCCACCACCTGCCCTCCTTTTCATTGGTTGGCGTTAGATGAAGGACAGTTTAATTCAGAAATTCGAAAGAATGTGCGATCGGCTAAAAGAGCTCGATGGGCTTTTAGCGGATCCAACGATTATCGCTAACCAAGAGCGCTTCCGGGAACTTGGCAAAGAATACGCCGAAGTTGGCCCGGTCGTTCATTGTTACCAAGAGTTCGAAGCCAATCGACGCACCATTGCCAGTTCCACCGAGTTGCTGCATGACACCGAGCCAGCGATCCGCGCCCTCGCCGACGAAGAGATCAAGCAGGCAAAACAACGGGAAGCGAGCTTGGAGGAACGGCTTAAGTTGCTGCTCGTGCCGCGTGATCGGGTCGATAGCGGCAACGTGTTCCTGGAGATCCGCGCCGGCACGGGGGGAGACGAAGCCGCCCTGTTTGCGGATGACCTGCTGCGCATGTATATGCGCTATGCGGAGCTAAGCGGTTGGAAGACCGAGATCATCAGCGACAACCCCAATGAGCTGGGTGGACACAAGGAAGTCATCGTAAAAATCATCGGCGAAAGGGTGTACTCGCACTTGAAGTTTGAATCCGGCGCCCACCGGGTGCAACGGGTACCGGAGACCGAATCACAGGGGCGCATCCATACCTCCGCCTGTACCGTGGCCGTGTTACCGGAGGTGGATGAGGTCACGGATGTCCCCGTCGATCCCGGCGATCTGCGCATCGACACGTACCGCTCCTCGGGTGCGGGCGGACAGCATGTCAATAAAACCGACTCCGCGATCCGCATCACGCACCTGCCCACGGGGCTGGTCGTCGAATGCCAGGATGAACGCTCTCAGCACAAAAACCGCGCCCGCGCGATGAGTGTGCTTAAGGCTAAGCTGTTGGCGGCGGAACGCCAGAAACAAATCGCCCTGCAAGCCCAAACCCGCCGTAACCTGGTGGGCAGTGGCGATCGCTCCGAACGCATTCGCACCTATAACTTCCCCCAAAGCCGGGTGACCGATCACCGGATAAACCTGACCTTGTACACGCTCGAAGAGATCCTCAATGGCAGCATGGAACCCGTAGTAGAAGCGCTGATCCAGGAACACCAGGCGGACTTGATAGCCGCCATGAGTGAGTCCTGACCCAATGAGTTGCCTTTGCCGTTAAAACCCACCTTTCATGTGTTCCTATCTGCTCGAGAACTGCTGCGCGAGGGTTGGAACGAGCTCGGCACAACTGCTAGCGCGCGATTGGATGCGGATCTGCTCTTGTGCCACGCATTGGGTATAACGCGAGCAGGGCTCTACAGAAGACCCGAATTGCCGGTAAGCGTCGAGAAACAAGCTCGCTTCCGAGATCTGTTGCGCCAGCGCCGCTTGGGCGTCCCGCTGGCCTATCTTACTCAACACAAGGAATTTTGGTCGCTGCATCTGGAAGTGAATCCTTGGGTGCTCATTCCGCGGCCCGAAACAGAGCACTTGCTGGAAGCCGCACTCGATGTCTTGGCGCAAACGCGCTTACGTGATGTCGTCGATCTAGGGACGGGCAGCGGCGCTATTGCCCTTGCCATCGCCAAAGAACGGCCGCCATGCCGGGTGATCGCCACCGACATCTGCTCGCAGGCGCTTGCGCTTGCACGCCGCAACAGCCGCCGGCTCGGTCTAGGCAATGTAGAATTTCGCGCAGGGGATTGGTGGCGAGCCTTGCAGCCCCAGCGATGCGACATGGCGATATCGAATCCCCCTTATGTCGCGGAGCAGGACCCTTGCCTGGATCAGGGCGATCCGCGCTTTGAACCGAGGCTCGCGCTGGCGGGAGGCGAAGAGGGGCTGGACTGCGTCGCTGAAATCATAGTCGGTGCGAGCCGTTATTTGCGGCCGGGAGGGTGGTTATTGCTCGAACATGGCTGCCATCAAAAGCAGGCGGTGCAGGAATTGATGGTAGCGAATGGCCTGCTCGCGCTGGGATCGCGGCGCGACTATCAAGGGCATGACCGTGTCATGATCGCGATGGTGTCCTTTCGGCAGGTCTGTGGAGGCGCTGTCAGATCCTCCTTGGCCGAGATTCCAGTGCGCCTATCGAGGCGCAGAATCCGAGCCAGAACTGTGTGCGAGAGGACAGCTATCTGGCCTGCGGGTAGTCGATTAGCGCGGAGTTCCGAGGAATAACGGAAGCGCTCCCTCAACA
>JBOIEG010000020.1:0-1009 GCA_050740915.1 Gammaproteobacteria bacterium
AAGTGTTCGAGACCATAGACGCCATGGTTGATCGCTTATGCTACTTGGCTCGCGCGGGTGATCATATTCTCATCATGAGCAACGGCAGCTTCGGCGGGATCCACCAAAAGCTGATCGCGAGATTGAAACGGCGCGCTTAGGAGTTTGCATTGCAACCTCTCAGAAGGAAATGGCGGATACCGTAGCACGGTGTGAAGTGCACTTGAACTAACCAAGTATCAGATCAAATAAGAGCTTCTACAATTTAGATCTTGGAAATACGACGCCCTGCTGCTCACACATTGACAAAGCCGACTGCAATGCTTCCCGTAACGACGCCAGATAGGATCGACCGACAGGCAGTGATTTCACGCTTCCCCGGAGATCAACTTCGTATTCATCGGTATCGCCGTACCGGGTCCGCAACGAGAGCACGTGGCGCAAGTTGACAATATAGCTCTTGTGAATGCGAAGAAAGCCATGAGGCTTCAGAGTCTGTTGAAAATCTTCCATCGAACTGGGCACGTCCGAGAGAACGCTCTCTTGCACTAAATGCACTTCCAGCTTGTTGGACTTTTCTCGACTCGTACAGATGTACTGAATTTCCTCAGGTAGTAGGTAAGCCGTGCCGTGCGATCTATCGGTCAGGAGCGTGGCGGGGTCCTGCTTACCTTGGTAGAGCCGCTTCTCGGTATTGTGGGGGATTGCAATACGGCGCGGCGTACGCTCCGGCGCTGAGCGCGAGCGCGTGAGATCCTTGCGCACCCAGTCCAGTGCTTCGGCGAGCTTCGCGTCTTCGAGTGGTTTCGTCAAGAAATGAACCGGGTGATAGAATGCGCGTCAAAATAACTTGACTATTTTCTCTTTCGTGTTGGCAAGATGGCGTAGTTCCATTCGCCATGAAAACTGGCCCGTTTCAGATTGACCGCAGCGAGGTCTTCGTCGCTGACCGTGATCCCTGTGGGGTAGTGTCCGCTGTCCAGTTCGGCGCGGATTTTCAGACCAGTACGTGTGGGGGTATTGGCGATCA
>JBOIEG010000021.1:0-6601 GCA_050740915.1 Gammaproteobacteria bacterium
AAAGCGGGCCGAGAAGAGTCTGTCCATCATCAACTCACGGAGTCGATCGACCACCCGAACCTCGATTTTGGCGCTCAACACGCACGTTATGGCTTTGGTGTTCAACCTAAGTCCGACAGGCTCCTAGTGGGCGCCCTTACGGTCTATGCGCTGCAACGCCTGCAGGTCTACCTGCCGCTCAATCCGCAGAACTTCGGGAACGTCACGCCGGATTCCAGCTTCAACACGGCGGTGAGCTTCGTGACCAACACCAACTGGCAGGGCTACGGGGGTGAGTCCACCATGAGCTATCTCACCCAGATGCTCGGGCTCGCGGTGCAGAACTTCCTGTCGGCTGCGACCGGCATCGCCGTAGTCTTTGCCCTGATCCGCGGGTTTGCCCGCCATTCGGCGCAGAGCATCGGCAACTTCTGGACCGACCTGTACCGGATCACGGTCTACGTACTGTTGGCCTTGTCCTTCGTGCTGGCACTCGCCCTCGTGAGCCAGGGGGTGGTGCAGAGCTTCTCGCCTTACCGAGAGGTGATCCCGCTTGAGCCCACGGTGTATTCGACACCGAAGCTCGATGCCACGGGGCAGCCGCTCAAGGATGCCTCGGGTCAGGCGGTCAGCGAAACGGTGAGCACGACCCAGCAAACCCTGCCGATGGGGCCGGCGGCTTCCCAGATCGCCATCAAGCAGCTCGGCACCAACGGTGGTGGTTTTTTCAACGTGAATTCGGCACACCCTTTCGAGAACCCGAACGCGCTCACCAACTTTCTAGAAATGCTGGCCATTTTCCTGATCCCGGGCGCACTGACCTACGCCTTCGGGAAGGCGGTCGGCGACACGCGGCAGGGTTGGGCGGTGTTGGCGGCGATGACCGTTATCTTCGTCGGTGCAGTGGTCGCGGTGATGACCTTCGAGCAGCAGGGCAATCCCGAGCTCGCGCGCCGCGGCGCGGATCAAGCCCCGACCGCCGTGCAGGCCGGGGGAAACATGGAAGGCAAAGAAGTGCGCTTCGGCATCGCCGCCTCGTCCCTCTTCGCCGCCATCACCACCGGCGCTTCCTGCGGCGCCGTTAACGCCATGCACGACTCCTTCACCCCGCTCGGCGGACTGGTGCCGATGTTGATGATGCAGCTGGGCGAGGTGGTGTTTGGCGGGGTGGGCTCGGGCTTGTACGGGATGCTGGTGTTCGCCCTCCTGGCCGTCTTCATCGCGGGCCTCATGATCGGCCGCACACCGGAGTATCTCGGCAAGAAGATCGAGTCCTTCGACATGAAGATGGTATCCATCGCGATCCTGATCACTCCGGCGCTGGTGCTGCTTGGAACGGCACTGGCCGTGCTCATAACGCCCGGCACATCGAGCATTCAGGACCCCGGCGCGCACGGGTTCTCGGAGGTCCTCTACGCGCTGTCCTCGGCCGCCAACAACAACGGCAGCGCCTTCGCGGGACTGTCCGCGAACACGCCGTTCTATAACGGGCTGCTCGGGATCGCCATGTGGCTCGGCCGCTTCGCCATCATCGTCCCCGTGCTGGCGCTCTCCGGTGGGCTGGCCAGCAAGAAACGGGCGCCGCAAGGCGCGGGCACCATGCCCACCCACGGTCCGCTGTTCGTGGGGCTGCTGATCGGTACCGTGCTGCTGGTTGCGGCGCTCAGCTTCTTTCCGGCGCTGGCCTTGGGGCCGATGGTCGAGCATTTGATGCTCTGGTCTGCCAAGTAACAAAGATGATATCCATGACTCCCGAGAATCGTCCGCCTTCGGTAGCGACCTCGTCCAAAGCGCGCAGCAAACTGTCGCTCTCTCACCCGGGGTTGATCAAGGCAGGCGTGATCGATGCGTTCCGTAAGCTCGACCCGCGCATTCAGGTGAAGAACCTGGTGATGTTCGTCGTTTACGTCGGTAGCCTGTTCACCTCGGGTCTGTGGGTGCAGACGTTGTCGGGCCAGGGCGAAGCACCGGCCTGGTTCATCGGGGCCGTGACCTTGTGGCTGTGGTTCACGGTGCTGTTCGCCAACTTCGCCGAGGCGCTCGCCGAAGGGCGCAGCAAGGCTCAGGCCGCGGCCCTTCGCGGTCTGCGCAAGACCTTATGGGCCAAGCGGCTGAAAGAGCCGCGCCATGACTCCCCATGGTGGACGGTGCCGGTTGACGATCTGCGCAAGGACCATGTCGTGCTCGTTCAGACCGGAGAAATTATTCCCTGCGACGGTGAGGTAATCGAGGGCGTGGCCTCCGTGGACGAAAGCGCCATCACTGGCGAGTCCGCGCCGGTGATCCGAGAATCCGGTGGCGACTTCTCGGCGGTCACGGCGGGCACGCGGGTGCTGTCGGATTGGATCGTGGCACGTTGTACGGTGAACCCGGGCGAGCCTTTTGTCGACCGCATGATCGCCCTGATCGAAGGCGCCAAGAGGCGCAAGACCCCGAACGAGGTGGCGCTCACCATCCTGCTGGTCGCGCTCACCTTCATCTTCCTATTGGTGACAGCCACGCTGCTGCCTTACTTGCTATTCTCTGTGGAGGCAGCTAAGCTAGGGCAAGCGGTCACCATTACCGTGCTTGTGGCCTTGCTCGTCTGCCTCATTCCAACCACCATCGGGGGCCTGCTGTCAGCCATCGGCATCGCCGGCATGGGACGCATGCTCGCGGCAAACGTGATCGCCACCTCCGGCCGCGCGGTGGAGGCGGCCGGTGACGTAGACGTGCTACTGCTCGACAAGACCGGCACCATCACCCTCGGCAACCGGCAGGCCTCGGCCTTTCTCCCGGCGCCGCACGTAAGCGAGAGCGAGCTCGCCGATGCCGCCCAACTGGCCTCGCTTCCCGACGAAACGCCGGAAGGACGCAGCATCGTGGTGCTCGCCAAGCAGCGCTTCGGCCTGCGCGAGCGCGACATCCATGCGCTTGGTGCGACATTCATACCGTTCTCGGCCCAGACCCGAATGAGCGGGGTCAATCTTGGAGAAAGACAGATCCGTAAGGGCGCCGCCGATGCGGTTAGGCAATACATCAAGACAAACGGAGGGAATTTCCCCGGCGATGTGTCCCGGCTCGTCGACGACGTCGCGCGGCGCGGCAGCACGCCGCTGGTAGTCGCCGACGGCGCGCGCGTGTTCGGTGTGGTCGAGCTCAAGAACATCGTCAAAGGCGGGATAAAAGAACGATTCGCAGAGCTGCGCCGAATGGGCATCAAGACTGGATGATCACCGGCGACAACCGCCTCATCGCCACCGCCATCGCCGCCGAAGCGGGCGTGGATGACTTTCTCGCCGAAGCGACGCCGGAGGCCAAGCTCGCCCTGATCCGGCAATACCAAGGCGAGGGTCGGCTGGTGGCGATGCACAGCGGCACCCAGGCGGCCAGGGAGGCGGGTAACATGGTCGATCTCGATTCCAATCCGACCAAGCTCATTGAAGTGGTGGAGATCGGCAAGCAGATGCTGATGACCCGCGGGGCGCTGACCACCTTCAGCATCGCCAACGACTTGGCCAAGTACTTCGCCATTGTCCCAGCCGCCTTCGCAAGCACCTATCCACAGTTGAATGCACTCAACGTGATGGGCCTGGCAACGCCGGCATCGGCCGTACTCTCGGCGGTCATCTTCAACGCCTTGATCATCGTGTTCCTGATCCCGTTGGCCTTAAAAGGCATCCGCTAATGAAAGCCATGCTTCGTCCAGCGCTTTTGCTGTTTGTCTTGCTGTCCTTATTAACGGGAGTGCTCTATCCTCTTGCGGTCACCGGTCTTGCCCAGGTGCTGTTACCCCATCAGGCAAACGGTTCCATCGTGACGGTAGGCGGGAAACCGGTGGGCTCCATGCTCATCAGCCAGCAGTTCTCGTCGCCGGGCTATTTCTGGAGACGGCCCTCGGCCACCGGCCCATACCCTTACAACGCGGCGGCGCTGCCGGTGATCCACGAACGTTGGGAACCCGAGACGAGCGCACGCAATCTGCGCCTGATCCACGAGGCGCGCGCGGCGCGTGGGGAAAGCGTCCCGTGGGCCCAGGAAATCGAGGACGAGCTGGAGCGCAAGGCGAAGGGCTGAGGCGAGCCGATGGCCGCCAAGTCCGGCGTCTTCATCTCCTACGCCCGCAGCGACGGGGAAGCCTTAGCGACCGCGCTGCGCGAGCGCCTCGCAGAGGAAGCACCCGGCCTCCGGGTCTGGCAGGACCGCCCCGAGATCGAAGGCGGCGTCGGCTGGTGGCGCCAGATCGAGGAGGCGCTCGAAAGAGTCGAGTTCCTCGTCATCGTCATGAGCGCGGCCGTCCTCAACTCCGAGGTCACCCGCAAGGAATGGCGCTACGCGCGACAGCGGGGCGTGTGCGTGTATCCGGTCAAGGGTCCGGGATTCGACTTCAACGATGCTCGCCTGACTCGCTGGATGAAGAAGGTGCACATCTACGACCTCGACGCGCAGTGGGCCATCTTCCTCGGGCACCTGAAACGCGGCTGTCAGGCAACGCGTGTTCCCTTCATGGCGCCGGATCTGACGGCGAGCTTCGTGCAGCGGCCAACCGAGTTCGGCGTGCTCCGGTCCCTCCTGCTCGAGCCGGCGGGGCGCGACCCGGTCGCGATCTCCACCGCGGTGACCGGCGCCGGAGGCTTCGGCAAGACCACCCTCGCCTGCGCCCTCTGCCACGACGACGACATCATCCTCGCGTTCGACGACGGCATCCTGTGGACGACACTCGGCGAGAATCCCAACGTCGCCGACGCGCTCGCGAAGCTCTACGCCGGTCTAACGGGCGAGCGGCCCGCGTTCAAGGACGCCGAGGACGCGGCCACGACTCTAGCGGAAAAGCTCGAGCACAAGAACTGCCTGATCGTTATCGACGACGTCTGGGATCCGGCGCACGTAAAGGCTTTCCTGCGCGGGGGTGCGGGATGCGCACGGCTGATCACGACGCGGCAATCGGAGGTAGCCGGCGAAGCGAAGGCCAACCGTGTCGCGGTCGACGAGATGACCACCGACGAGGCGGTCGAGATGCTGGTTGCGCGGCTCGATCCGCGGCCGACCGACGCCGCGCCGTTCCACAAGCTTGCCCACCACCTCGGGGAATGGCCGTTGCTGCTGAAGCTCGCGGCCGCAACGATCTCGCAGCGGATCGGGCGCGCCGACTCTGTCGAGCGCGCCGTCGCCTATGTCAACACAGCGCTCGATCGCGGTGGCGTTACAGCGTTCGACCGAGGCTCGGAGGCGGACCGCCATTCCGCCGTAGCAGCGACGGTCGGCGCAAGTACCAGGCTGCTCGAGGCCGAGGAGCGGCAACGGTATACCGAGCTTGCCGTCTTCGCCGAAGACGAGCGGATCCCCGTGCGACTTATCGCAGACCTCTGGCATTGCGACGAGTTCGACGCCGAGCGCTTGATCGAAAAGCTCGCGAACGCGTCGCTCGTCGAGTTCGACCTCAATACCGGGACGGTTTTGCTGCACGACGTGCTGAGGGCCTATCTGGCGTCGACGCTCGGCGTTGCGGGCGTGGCGAAGGCGCACGCCAAGCTCCTCGACAGCTGGGGCGACCCGCGCTCGTTGCCGCACGACTACGGGTGGTGGTGGATCGGGTATCACCTCCACGGCGCGGGCCGTCAGGCGGAGATCGAGGCGCTGCTGCTCGATCTGGACTGGCTTCGCGCGAAGCTCGAGGCAACGGAGATCGACGCGCTCGTTCGCGAGTTCGGCTACGCATCGGAGAGCTCGCCACTTCGGAATCTTCAGGATGCGCTGCGACTCTCCTCACACTTGCTGGCGAAGAGCAAGTCCCAGTTGTCAGGCCAGTTGCTCGCGCGCCTGCCGGAAAGCGAAGGGTCCCTTCGGCAATCCATTCTCGAGCGAGCATCGAAGACTCGGGAACCCTGGTTGCGGCCGCTGCGGCCGAGCCTGACTGCCCCTGGAGGACCCCTCGTCCGCACCCTCGAAGGCCATGCGGACTCGGTCAGAGCGCTCGCGCTCACCCCCGATGGCAAGCGCGCCGTGTCGGGGGGCGATGACCGAACGCTGAGGGTCTGGGACCTCGAGAGCGGGCGGGAGCTGCGCACCCTCGAAGGGCATTCGGGCTGGGTCAGGGCGCTCGCGCTCACCCCCGATGGCAAGCGCGCCGTGTCGGGGAGCGATGACCACACGCTGAAAGTCTGGGACCTCGAGAGCGGGCGGGAGCTGCGCACACTCGAAGGGCATGCGGGCTGGGTCACGGCGCTCGCGCTCACCCCCGATGGCAAGCGCGGCGTGTCGGGGAGCGATGACCGAACGCTGAAGGTCTGGGACCTCGAGAGCGAGTGGGAGCTGCGCACACTCGAAGGGCATACGGGCTCGGTCAGGGCGCTCGCGCTCACCCCCGATGGGAAGCGCGCTGTGTCGGGGAGCTATGACCACACGCTGAAAGTCTGGGACCTCGAGAGCGGGGGGGAGCTGCGCACACTCGAAGGGCATGCGGACTCGGTCAGGGCGCTCGCGCTCACCCCCGATGGCAGGCGCGCCGTGTCGGGGAGCGATGACCGAACGCTGAGGGTCTGGGACCTCGAGAGCGGGGGGGAGCTGCGCACACTCGAAGGGCATGAGGGCTGGGTCACGGCGCTCGCGCTCACCCCCAATGGCAAGCGCGCCGTGTCGGGGA
>JBOIEG010000022.1:0-5445 GCA_050740915.1 Gammaproteobacteria bacterium
CGCGATCTTGCTCAACGAGAGGTCCAGACCAATGGCCAACCCCTTCGGGGCGACTTGCGCCGCATCGAAAACCGCGCGGCCCACTCCACATCCTAGTGCAGCGTCCCGCGTGAAACTTTTGTAAGTAGGGCGATCAGATCGGCTATCCTCACCTTTGGAGATAGCCGATGAGAACGGGGCGCCCGAAGAAGCAGGCGATTGAGTTGAGCATATCCCCACGATGCGGTGGGCCAGAAAACGTCGCCGCCACAGACTGACCGTGGGCGCCGATATCCCCAACCCCTCGGCGATCGCGGTGTTGCTGTAACCGTTGGCAGACATCAGAATAATCTTCGAGCGACGCACCCAGCGCACGCGATCGGGTGTAACTATCGCTCACTACAACCAGTATTCACGTCCATTCAAGTGGAACATGCAGCAGCAATACTCAGGCAGGAAGGTTGGGGTGCCGCCGGAGCGGGTCGCGGAGGCCATCCTGCAGCTTGCGGGCCGCTGCCCCCCGGTGGCGAGCGGCCGCTCGATGCCGTTGCCGGGCTGAGGGCGCATTCGATAGGCTGCATGGCTTAACGCACCTCGAGACGTCCCTCCATACCCTTCTCCCGGTGGCTCGGCAGGAACAGCAGCTTCTTATCGCAGTAGAACACAAAGGTACCGCGCACTTTAGGCGTGAAGCGGATCACAGCCGTCTCGCCCGCCCTTACATCCTGACGGATCGCAAGCCCGCTCGGCGGATCATTGAGGACGAAGTTGTGGGGCACCAGGGTGGCCACATTGACTAAGGTCAGCTCCACCGGCCTTTGAGGCTCGACCACGAGGTGCTCGGGCCGGAAGGAATAGCTCTCGAGTGCTAGCCGCGCTCGCTGTATGCCGTCGGGACCCTGCGCGGCCCGCAGCTCGCCAGCGTCAGTCGGCGCTGCCCGGAAAGGGGTGATGAAGCATAGCAGCAAGGGCAGGGCTAGGGGTGCCCAGCGGAGCTGCCGGAGGGGCCGTATCCGGCCGCTCAAAGACGCTTTGCGACGGATCGAGTACATGGGTTGATCCCGGTGTATGGGTCAAGGGTCTGCGTTGCAGACGGCCTTGGGTAAGATGAGACCACCGCCGTCGATCCAGTTGGTGGATCTGGACGAGGGAGGTGTTGAGCAAGGTTCGTCATGCCCTAAGTTGTTGCCCGCATTGAATACACGACATTAAAGCCATGCGCAGTCCATTACAAGACGCACTGCTCAACTGTCGCCTGAATTGGCATGCGACTCTGCTCAGATCTCCAATGGATCGCTAACCAGAGTTTTGACGAGAGCATATGTCCCTCGCGGTGAGCGCGGCGAGTTTGCGAGCCGTCGGACTCGACGCGCTAGTCAGATGGCAAATCCATCTCAGAACCCAACTCACGTAATAGCAACCACCGACCGGAATAGCCAAAACAAGCTCGGTTTCCAGCAGCCTTCGACATTCGGGCTGAACCGGTAGAACTCACCCCCGCAACCGCCACAACCACGCTCGCGCGCGAGCGTAACCGGCACCGCCTTCGCGATTTCGGCGAGGGTGCGAGTCACCTCCGTGAGAAGTTTTCGTGGCGAAAACGTTTGCTGCTGCCATGACTGGCTCCAAGGCTCCCAGCGTAACAACTAACCCCCTTTTGATACCTTTGACACTGCCGAGGGAGAGGATATACAAATTTCAAATGTGGATAACTGCTTGCCTGGTGATGTGGTTCAGAAGCATTCGCGCCGTAAGTTGGGTAAATATTAAGTAAGCTCGTTACGAAGTAAATGATATCAACAGCTTATAAAGCAGCCTTGGAACGGAAGCAGGAGTTCTGCGCTGACCCGCTCTGCGCCAAGCGCAAGCGGGGCGGGCCTTGAGCGATACGAATGTCAAAGCTGTCTAGGACCTCACACTCACCGCGTATATTCAGGCAACGACTTCTCCGGGGAACGACAATTGTCGTTGAATATGAGGCGGCGTTGTAGCGTAGTTGCCTCCTGTAGCGCACGCGGTGTCCTTTATGTTGGATTCAGCTCTTGCACGCTGCGATGTTTCTCAGTGACAGAACTTTCGTGAGCTGACTTGTCGACCCCGGGGAGACAGCGACCCATCGTGCTGTGATCGGGGCTCTGTAAACTTGGTCGCACCAGTCCCGCAGCCCTTATCCCCAGCAAACGCAGCCTGCGATCTAGTGTCACCCGTTTGAGGCAGGCGCGCGCCGCGGAGCGGATCCCCTCGGCATCTGCGATCGCCCGCTCGAGCGTGACCGCGCGGGTCAGGGTGCGGAAATCTTCGTAGCGAAGCTTGATGCCGATGGTCTTAGCGAGGTAGCCCTTGCGCGCCAGATCGGCGCTCAAGTGCTGAGCGAGATCAAGGAGGATTTGGGTTAACGCCTCGCGATCGCCTCGGGGATGCAAATCGCGCTCAAAGGTCATCTCACGGCTTAAGGATTTGGGCTCCCGCGCAGTGACCACGGGGCGCTCGTCGCGCCCGTGGGCGGCATCCAATAACCAGCTTGCATAACGTTGGCCGAAGGTCTCGACCAATGTCGCCCCTACTGCAGCGGCGAGATCCCCAATGGTTCGGATCCCAAGGGCCTCGAGCTTGGCGCTCGCTCTCGGACCGATGCCGTTGATCGTGCGCGCCGCCAATGGCCAGATGCGGGTGGGCAGATCGCTCTGCGAGAGCACGGTCAAACCGTCGGGCTTCTCGAGGTCCGAGGCGAGCTTGGCGAGCAGCTTGTTGGGCGCAAGGCCGATAGAGCAGGACAAGCCCGTGGCACGCCGAACCTTGTCCTTGATTCTCTGGGCAAGCTCGATGGCTTCACCGGGAACATTGGTCAGATCGATATAGATCTCGTCGATGCCGCGGTCTTCGATTCAATTTCGGCCACCGCCGCTTTGAAGAAGTGCGAGTAGCGCCGGTATTCCTCGAAGTCCGCCGGCAGCAAAATCGCTTCGGGAGCCAAGGCCGCTGCTTTCATCAGACCCATGCCGGAGTGCACGCCAAAGGCACGGGCCTCATAAGTCGCGGTGGTCACGACACCTCGGCCGACGTACTCCCCTAAGGAGCTCTTTTCTTTGAGCTTGCTCAGGTCGAAGTTTCCCACCGATCACCACGGGCAAGCCCTTGAGCTCGGGATGACGCAAAAGCTCCACCGATGCGTAGAACGCGTCCATGTCCAGGTGGGCGATGCGATGCTCCATTAAGCGGCTTGCGGACTTGTTCGTGCGCTCATTTAAGAAGCGAAGGGGTGAACCGGAGCGAGGCCGCCGAGGTTTCGGGCCGCACACGCTACCTCCTCTGAGATCCCCGCCCGTCATATCGAATCCCGGTTCTTCCACGAATTGATCGTGTGCCAGAACCGACCCGCCGCGGCTCCCACGGCGAAAGCCACTCCCAGAAGCATGATTTCTGGGCTCGATAGCGATATGGAGGCTATCGACGACTGCAGTTCAGGAGGACACACGATACCCGCGAGCTCTTTAGCGGTGATCTGGGTCATCTGCGGGATCTCCTCGATGCCGTAAACGCAGAGCTCACCTGTCGATAAGGCACAGAACCGTTCGTGAGGACACTGCGTCAGGATCTTTTGTTCCGCCCCCTCACCGCAGCGCGCTCCCGCCCCTTTGAGGACCTGGATCGTCACCTCCGGATATTTGGAAATCTGCTCGGGCATACGATACCTCCGTCAGGGTCTCGAATCAGACAGTGCTTCCTGCACTACTCGACCTCCTATCCCTTTAGAGCTTAAGATCCACGATGTGCTGCAGCTCGGCTGTTCTTGCGTTGGATTCATGCGCGCTTGCTATGCCAACAAAGTGAAGTCACACGGCGGTTTGGGATGCGCTCGGCCGCTACTATGACCCTGCCAGCATCCAAAACGCCACCTAGGATTTTGCCGAGGTCCTTCTTGGGAGGACGTATTATCTCTCGATATATGTCAGATCCTCCGGCTCAAGCGGACAGTCGAAAATGCCTAGTGATCCCTTCACCGGGATGATGGGTTCGATCCGCATGATTTCCGTCAACATCCAGGCATGGGCTCGGGGGTAGAGTCGGCAGCACGCCGCTTTTTCGTCCTTTAGGGTCATCGGCCGACAGCCCGTGAGTGTTACCACGGCGAGCGCGAAGCCTGCGGGCTCGATCCTCGGGCGTTTTGAGGACACGATCAGCAGTGGTCCACGATAGGCCGTTACCCACGTCCTGGTCTCGATCGTCTTCTCGCCTGCAGCGATCAGGTTCGCCCATGGCTGTTTGACCGAGAGCGCTTTCACGATACGATCGCGTGTGGCTACTCGACGCTGGAAATCACCCGGGGTGAAAAAGTTAATCGGGTCGCACCATTGAGGGAGTTTTAGCTCCAGGCGCCACGAGAAGGGTTGCGCTTTCGATGCCAAGCGCGAGCCGCATTACGTGGCGTTGAGGCCTTGATAGATCATCTTCACTCCCCCTTCGGGGCCGATGGTAAAGGTGCGGGGCCTGGGTTTGACAAAGGTTGCCGCGTGGGATCCGCACCCAGTGAAAGACCGTGCCTATGCACGAAACAGCGAGAGAGTCTTGACTATCAACGCCTCGGCTATCCCCAACTTTGCAACTCGCTCCATACCTCGCGACAGGGCACGACACCTTGTGGGAAATGGGTGTGGAAATCATCACGAAAGTGCTGCGCGTGGTCCCGCAGATAACGGTCAAGGTCCGCCCGGGTTACGGCCTGGTAGCGGTTACGAAACCGCGTGGGGGAGGCGCGCTCGAAATAGATGTGCTGGAAGCAACCCGTGCTGAAGATCTCCGGGATATGTTTCTCGCGCATATAGGTTTCGACGCCTTCCGCGAACCTTGGGTCGATATCAAGCGTTACTTCGTAGCTAATCATGCTCTTCCTCGCGAGATCGGTGGCTGCGATAACCACCGAGGTTAATGTCAATGCCGCCTAATAAGGCGCATTTTATCGGTCTCTGGACCGCGGAAGCTTAGCGGGTCCCCGTTCTCTAAGATACCTTTTGGGGCAGGGCGGCGTCGGAGAGGCGCGGCAAAAGGTAATGGCATGTGGGCTCATAGCTGTTATGCGTTTCTAGATTCACTGCTGCTCCTCGTCAAAGGTTATAGGAAAGTCTTGTTGTTGCCGGATATTCCCTCTTGCAGCGTACATTCCTGAGATCAAGGCCTTACTGTTGCACTGACTTCAACCATGACGCACGCTAC
The DNA here is from genome assembly GCA_050740915.1 of Gammaproteobacteria bacterium. GTDB lineage: Bacteria > Pseudomonadota > Gammaproteobacteria > JBOHHR01 > JBOHHR01 > JBOHHR01. Next base: position 5,191 of record JBOIEG010000022.1, read on the forward strand.
CTAAGCCTAATCCTTAGGCTGATTCGAGCAACACCTGCTGGGTTTCTTGTTTAGCGAGGAGCCCGTGGGCGGACTGACACCGGGCTACGTGCCCCAGGGGCAGAAAAAGGAGAGACGGGTGGCAAAGTACGCCGTTAGTTTCTCAAGTGGGTGCTGCGAGCTTGGCGTTAATCAAAGCCTCGTCGAGAGCGCCGAAGGTGGTATTGTGCCGATCCGTCAACGGACCCCCGCCGGGAATGACGTTGCCATCCTTAT
>JBOIEG010000023.1:0-1060 GCA_050740915.1 Gammaproteobacteria bacterium
AAAGCGGGCCGAGAAGAGTCTGTCCATCATCAACTCACGGAGTCGATCGACCACCCGAACCTCGATTTTGGCGCTCAACACGCACGTTATGGCTTTGGTGTTCAACCTAAGTCCGACAGGCTCCTAGAGCCTTTTTATGACCGCGCTCAACCCATCTGTAAGCTGGGTCCCTACCGCTACGAATACCTAGATTGGAAAGCAGAGGAGAAGAAGCACGGACAGACTCCCTTTCCAATGGCCGCGCACCGTTTCATCACCACAGTCGGTCAATCCAGCCACGTTGGAGCTGAGGCCATCAATGCCTTCGCCTCGGTTGGTCGCGAAGCGGTCAAGTTCGGCGAAGTCTACCGCCAAGAGCTTGAGCACGCGCCTACCATCCAGACGTATTTGTATGCAAACGTTGTCGAGATCGAGACGAATGAGAGTGCGTCTGAAGTAAGCCGGGTGCGCGTAGCTTGCTTGAATGGAAACCGGTTCTGGGTCAAAGCCAAGCTCTTTGTGCTCGCGACCTGTGCGATCCAGAACGCACGCCTGCTCTTGCTCTCGAACAGCCGCCAGCAGACGGGCCTGGGCAACCAACATGACCTTGTGGGTCGCTACTTCATGGAACACCCAAGCATCTCAGGTGCCGGACGGCTTACGGTTTCGGACCCATCGCTTTCGCGGGGCATCTATGAGCGACATCTGCGCCAAGGTACCCGCCTGACCTGCCTCATAACCCCAGCGCCTGCTGCGCAACGTAAGGATAAGCTCTTGAACTGTTCCATCCGTCTGCACCCGGATCCGGAAGATTTGGTAGCAATAAGAGCATTCAAACGTATCGCGCACCGCCTCCGTGGGAATGACGTGCCCGGCGACCTCTCGAAGGATCTTATCAACGTTGTGGCCGACATGGATGGAGTGGCGCGCCACATTTATCGTCGCACTTGGCATAAAGCTAGTGTAGTGTCCCTTAAATAACTTTACAGACTTTCCAGTGATTGCTATGGTCTCGCTCATGCCGAACACCCGCGTGGCGATCAAGTTGCAGCCGGCTGAACGCACGCCGCTGGAGACATGG
>JBOIEG010000024.1:0-2245 GCA_050740915.1 Gammaproteobacteria bacterium
GCGTCGGGCCTGTCGCCGCCAGCGGTTTTCACGTCGTCAACAAGCCTCAGGACTACGGCTCCTTGGGCCACTACCGCTTCGCCGGCGTCACCGGAGCCATTGCGGCGGGCATGGCGGCGAACGGAGAAGTGTTCCAGTTTCGCTGGTCCGACGCCACTCGATTTGCGCTGATCCAGAAAGTCCGGGTGGTGGGCATGAGGACGACCACGGCGTTCGCCGTCGGAACCATCGACCTCAAGATGACTCGAGCTACGGCTTGGTCCGCCAACGGAACGGGTGGAACGGCGTTGACGCTCACGGACCCACAGCTCCAGCTTCGTCCCCCTCTCATGGGGCCGACGCTGGCGGCTGACATTCGAATCGCCACAACGGCGGCCCTTGGAGCCGGAACCAAGACGCTCGATACCCAGGACATGGGATTCATCGTCACACATTCCTCCGCTGGAACCGGCGGCGCCACTCCGATCATCGGAAGCACCTACCTTCCGATAACCGAGTTGTTCGAGCAAGACACAGGTGACGGAGAGCATCCGCTGGTACTTTCACAGAATGAGGGATTCGTCATACGCGCAACAGTGCCGGCGACTGGCGTCTGGAACATCGGCATTTCTATACGCTGGGCGGAATTGGCCGCGTTCTAAGGACAGGACAAACACATGACCAAGACCAAACGATACAAAGCGCAAACCGGCGGCCAGACCATGTCGGAAGAAAAGCGCAAGCAGATGCAGCAGAAGAGCGCGCCCACCACGCCCCGAGGTCTGTTGGGCACTCCGGCGGCGGGTGCGTCGGCAACCGGTCCCGTCGACATCACCAAGGCTCTGATCAGTCTGTCTCCGGCGCAGAGAAATAAACTGAAGAAACTTCTCCTTCCTACAGGAGAGTCCGTCATCCAGGTTCCTGGACAGGCGAAGAATTTTGCGCCGGGAGATTTTGCCTCAGGCTTCGACCCCGACGCCGTCGCCGCAGCGAAAGCTATGTTCCCGGATTTGTTTCCCGAACCGGAGCCTCCGCCCGAGCCTGAGCCTGAGGCTGCACCTCCGTCCACGCCGCCGCCCAAGCCCAAATTCGCCAAGGGCGGCAAAGTCGGCAAGGTCATGCACGAGTTCAAAGCCGGCACGCTGCACTCCGGCTCGAAGCGTGGGCCGGAAGTCACCTCGCACAAGCAGGCAATAGCGATTGCGCTGAGCGAGGCGAGGAAGGCGGGCGAAGACATTCCTCGCCGACGGGCGGCGGCTGGTGGCTTTGCAGGCACGGCCGTTCCTCCTGTGCAAATGCCGCCAACGAGTCCCTTGGTCAGAAATCAGACGACTCATGGACGTGGGCGGGGTGCGGCGCCGGCGACTCAGCCTTTGATCCCACTTCAGCAGCAACGCATCTCCGACATTCAGGCCAACACGAGCGGGATCACGAATGTTGCGAACCAGCTTCAGAACTTCCAGCCCGGCGGCGGCCAGGACATCAGCGCCCTTCGGGGCTTCAACCCTCTGACCGGCGCGGCGGCGACGACGCAGAATGAGCTTCTGACCGGCGGACTCCAGACGGATGTGGCGCCGCTGACCGAGGCGGCGAAGATCCGAGGCCAGCAGGAATTCGACACGGCGACGAGCGGGATCAACGAACGGCTGGCCTCCATGGGCCTCGTGTCCAGCTCGGCGCAGACGGCCGCGGAGGCGCGGGAACGAGCAAAGCTCGGCGAGCGCATCGGCGCGACCGGGCTCGAAGCCGGCGTGAGTGCGGCGGACGCGGCTGCGGGGCGCCGGGCCGGTGCCGTCGGTACTGAGCTGGGAGCGTCCGGGCAACGACTGGCGGCGACACAGGGTGCGTTGGAAGGCTCGCTCGGACAGTCCGGGCAGCGGCTCTCCGGCCTCACCTCGGCGGGAGGTCTTCAGACCGGTGCGGCGGGGCTACAGCTCGAAGCCGCGCAGGGACGAGCGGGAGCGGGCCAGAGTCTCATCAACTCGCAGATGCCGCAGTTCGGCCAGGAGATGAGCCAGGCGCCGGCGGCTCCATACGCTCCTTACGGCACCGTATACTCTCCATACGGAACATATGGAAGAGCTGCCGCGGGAGGTCGCGCCGACCTCGGCGACTTCCTGTCTAACCTGCTGTATGGACAAGAGTTCACTCGCCGTGCCGCGCCCTCGGCTTCGTCATCGCCGATGATTCGCGACGCTGGACCAAGTGCGTCGGATAAAAAGCGGGAAAATCTTCAGAACGCATTTCTGAGCGAGCAGCTCATGCG
>JBOIEG010000025.1:0-3466 GCA_050740915.1 Gammaproteobacteria bacterium
TTGTCCATATATCCACAGCCAGAGCCTGTAGGACTTGCGTCAGAATCGTTGTTTTCCTCAGACGCCCTTAACTCCATGGGGTCTATCAAGTAGAAAACTACCCACAAATTTTGCTGAGGAGCCTCAATTATAGGCGGGTAGGGTTGGCACGCACGGTAAATTTGTTCTCCTGCGACTTCTCAGGTAAGGGCAGGCGCGCAAGCGTTTTTGTCATGCGCAGGTAGTCGAAAACCCATCGCACGTCCTCCCGCAGATGGAAAGGCAGATCTGGCAATCCAAGCGGGAGGATGATGCGCTCGGTGCATCGTGCATCCCCCACCACCCCGCAACCATTAGGCTGATGCCGCCGACAGCGGTAAGGGGGAAGACCACGCGCAGCAGGAGCTGCGGCCGGAGCTGAAAGGCGATTGCCGCAAGCACCCAGAGCCAACCAAGCGGCCACGGTACCCAAGGCAAACGCAATCGGGCACATGGTCCCTGTCGAGGTCATTGGGCCACCCCACGATCACTTTAGCGACCCTTCCACTGTTGTTCCGCCAGTGGTGGGGATCTGAGGGTTAGAGTAGATCGCGCCGCCCATGCCCCCTCACAAACAGTTGGGAACTCCAGTACCGGTGTTCACCACATTCCCCGCCTGGCGTCAGCGTCAAGAGCGGTGGCTGCATGTTCTTGGGAGCAAGGCCATAATCCCGATTTCCTCCCCCAAACCTTGTACAGAACCCTTTTTGACGAATAGGTAGTGCTGCTTGTTGCATCGCGTTATACTGAATGTTAGTAAAAAATTATGGTGTTTCGTATTTCTGGCCTCTTGGGGAGGTTATACGGCCCACCCGCAGGCACACCTGGCGGCCGGGGGCGGCAGGGCTTACGTTCGAAATGGCGCTCGACACCGCGATCCCGCCATGATTCGGACTTAGTATCATGGGTACTGAAGAAGCCATCCTGGAATTTTCAGGGTTGACGGCAATCGGGTTGGTATTCGCTCTTGGGGAAATCAAGGTGATGGATTGACAGCATCGTTAAGGCGAACGCAAGCGAGGTTCGGTGCAAGAAGCCGGGCCTGTGTTTTTGCCCTGATGGCGCTCGGTTTTGGCGTGGTTGCTGGTGTTGGATCCGCTAAGCCAAAGGACGGTGAGGTGCATGGCAATTGGACCGTACGCTGTGAAAAGCAGGGAAACGCTGCTGAAGAGCAGTGCTTCATCTTCCAGAATCTAGTCCTGCGTGAAGGGGGGCAGCGCGTGCTCCACATCGCCGTCGGCTTTCTAGCGAAGGAATCTGAGCCGATTGCGCTGGTCACCATGCCCCTGGGGATCTCCTTGCCGCCGGGAGTGAGCATCGTGGTCGATCAGGGTGGCCCCACGTCCAAGTTTCCCATCGAGCGCTGCGAGCCCAAAGGCTGCCGCGGAGGGATGAAGTTAGATACCCGCATGGTGGACGCCTTGAAAAAAGGGAAAGAGGCCACGGTAACTTTCCATGATGCCGCCCGACAGCCGGTTAAGGTGCCCATCTCGCTGAAGGGTTTCAGCGCTGGGCTGACCGCGCTGCATTAGCAACAGCCGGGGCGCCAAATAGTTGGGTCGGCTTATACGGCACACGAGTGAAAAGCGAAGTGCAGCAAAAAAGCAAAAAGCCGAAGATCGACCTCGAGACGATATACGCCATCGTCTTCAGCGTGGCGTGGGTGTTATTTCATCTCTACGCCGGTAGACCCTGGGACGGTTGGGAAGACAAACAGGTCAATTTTTTAACCTTCACCTTTGGTCCCTTGCTTATTTATTGGGTGTTTTGGGTTTTCAGAAAACGCAGAGAGAAATGGTCACGCGAGCCGTTTTAAAGTGAACCGCTGACCGCCACCACAATGCCCCGGGTCTGTAGAATCCTCATCCTGTTGCTCGCGTTTGCGCTAACCTGTGACCGAGGGGCTGCCGCTGGTAGGGTGAGACCCGACTCGCCACCCGCTCCCACTCATCGCACGCTGATCCAAAACGCCGCATTGGTGATCACCATGGAGCCGAGCCTAGATGAAGGCCCGCTCGGGTTCATCGAGCACGCCGATGTGCTAATCGCCGGCGATACCTTGGCCGCGATAGGCCAAAAACTGGGCGCAGCGGGTGCACAACGACTCGATGCCAGCGGCAAGATCGTGTTACCCGGATTCGTCGATGTGCTCAACCATCTCTGGCAATCGGTGATCCGGGGTTGTGGCTCGGATAAAGACCTCTTCGGTTGGTTAGAAGAATGCGTGTTCCCGATGCGTGATGGTGTGATCGGTGAATGAGATGCCTACGCCGCTGTGCGTTTGAGCAGCCTGGACTTGATATCCACGGGGGTCACCACGGTGCTCAATTGGTCTCACAGCTTCACACCCGCTTTTGTCGCGGGCAATCTACGTGCGCTGCGCGACTCGGGGCTGCGCTTCGTTTACGCTTATTTCGTCCGCGATCAGTCTATCGCGGAGCTCCGGCGCGTCCAGCGTGAATTGACGCACGCCCGGCCGCCAGCATTGCTGCAGATCGCCTCGCATCCAAGCATGGCGCTTTTGGATCGACTGACCCATGCGGCCAAACTTGCGCGCTTGATCGAGGTGCCGCTTAACGTGCACCTCAACGAGAACATCAAGCAACGAGCCGAGGAACCCTTCCAGGCGATGGCAGCGGCGGGGGCTTTTGGGGTTAAGCTGGTGGTGAACCACGCCACCCATCTAACCGTTCCAGAGATCGCGCTTCTGGCAGCACACGCCGCCGCGGCGACGCATAATCCGCTCAGCAACATGCGGCTTGCCTCCGGTATCATGCCGCCTTCCCGAGCTCCGCAAGGCCGGCGTCGCGGTTGGCCTGGGGTTGGATGGCGGCACCCAGGATACCAGCGACATGTTTGCCAACATGAAGGCCGCAACCGGCCTGCAGAGGGTACGCTGTCAATGCCCAGATGCCTTTCCCGGCATAGCTGAGGTACTGCGCCTGGCGACCTTAGGAGGGGCCGAGGTGCTTGGCATGGCGCAGACGATAGGCTCGCTTAGCCCCGGCAAGAAGGCCGACTTCATCATCCTCGATCCGCGCGACACAAATTTTGCCCCGCGCTGGGACTGGCTGAGTCAGATCGTCCTCAACGGGCAACCGAAGAATGTGACCCACGTGTTTGTCGACGGCATGCCGCTGAAAGCAGAAGAGAAGCTTGTCGGTGTCTCACTCGCCGCTGTGGTACAAGCAGCCGAGGAGGCCGTGGAACGGATCAAGAGGGCCTTGCGAGAACGCAAGGCCGAGGCGGCGATTGTGGGAAGGCGTTTCGATGAATTCGAAGTGCCCGGTGGTACACGGCACCGGTTACAAACAGGTAAAGTGCACTGAGAGGCTGTGAAAAAACCTCCTGGGACAGGGGAATGATGAGAAGGGAGCTGGTAAAATAGCGGGAACACAACTGAAGCAACGGTATCCCTCATGGCAGACGAAGCATCCAGGGCTTTATT
>JBOIEG010000026.1:0-3982 GCA_050740915.1 Gammaproteobacteria bacterium
GAAGTTGTCCATATATCCACAGCCAGAGCCTGTAGGACTTGCGTCAGAATCGTTGTTTTCCTCAGACGCCCTTAACTCCATGGGGTCTATCAAGTAGAAAACTACCCACAAATTTTGCTGAGGAGCCTCTTTTTTCATTGTTTTTGAAGCGAAGGTGGTAGTTACATCATGTGTTGCCCACCGTTCTGAGCGAAGTCCGCGCCGGTGATAAAGGCGGCCTGATCGGAAACAAGAAAGTCCACCAGATAAGCCACCTCCTCGGGTGTGCCGAGCCGCCCGACCGGGATCTGCGCGATGATCTGATTGCGGATCTCTTCGGGCACGGCCATCACCATGTCGGTCGCGATATAACCGGGTGAGACCGTATTCACCGTCACGCCCTTTCTCGCCACCTCTTGCGCCAAGCTCATGGTAAAGCCGTGCATACCCGCTTTTGAAGCGGCGTAGTTGCTCTGCCCGATTTGCCCTTTTTGGCCATTGATGGAGGAGATATTGACGATACGGCCGTAACCCCGGTCCATCATGCCTTGGATCACCTGGCGGGTGACGTTAAAGACGCTGTCCAGGTTGATCCGCAACACCGTATCCCATTGTTCCTTGCCCATCTTGCGCAGCGTAGCGTCTTTGGTGACACCGGCGTTGTTGACCAGGATGTCGATAGGGCCGAGATCCTTTTCTATGCGTTCCACCAACCGCTGGCAGGCGTCGAAGTCGGTCACATCGACGCGGTAGGTCTTGAAGCCATAGATAGCTTTGGTTTCGGCCAGCCACTTCTGGGCTTTTTCTTCATTGCGATAATTGGTCGCGACCTTGGCGCAGGAGGCGGCGAGCTGTAAGCAGATGGCGGCACCTATCCCACCGGTGCCGCCCGTGACCAGGGCGACCCGCCCTTCTAGGGATGTTATCATTTCTTTTCCTCACACTTATCGTTGTACGGCTAATGCCACCCCTTGTCCGCCGCCTATGCAGAGCGTGGCTAAGCCCTTGTGGGCATTGCGCCGTTTCAGCTCGTAGAGCAGGGTCACTAAAACCCGAGCCCCCGATGCGCCGATGGGGTGCCCGAGCGCGATGGCGCCGCCGTTGACATTGACCTTGCCCGTGTCCCAACCGAGCTCGCGGTTGACCGAGATCGCCTGGGCGGCAAAGGCCTCGTTGGCCTCGATGAGGTCTAATTCATCCACGCTCCACTCGGCCTTTTTCAAACATTTCTTGGAGGCCGGGATAGGGCCGGTGCCCATGATCGCCGGGTCCACACCGGAGCTGGCGTAGGCCGTGATCCAAGCCATAGGCTCAAGCCCTAAGGCACGGGCTTTCGCCTCGGAGGTGACGATCACCGCGGCCGCACCATCGTTGAGCCCCGAGGCATTGGCGGCCGTCACCGTGCCATCCTTATCGAAAGCCGGACGCAATTTCGCTAGGCCCTCTGCGGTGACCCCTGGGCGCGGAAATTCATCGCTGTCAAACACGATCGGGTCGCCCTTTTTCTGGGGGATCTCAATGGGAATGATCTCCTCTTTGAATCGACCCGCCCTCTGAGCGGCCTCGGTCTTCTGCTGGGTCGCGGCGGCGAATTGATCCTGTTGGTCACGGGCGATCTTGTATTGCTTGACGATGTTTTCGGCCGTCACCCCCATGTGGTAGTTATTGAAGGCATCCCACAGCCCATCCACGATCATGGAATCCGACAGGGCCCAATCGCCCATTTTCATGCCTATGCGAGATTTTGGAAGCACATGGGGCGCTAGGCTCATGCTCTCCTGACCGCCCGCCACTACCAGCTCGGCATCCCCGCATTTGATCGCTTGGGCGGCGAGGTGCACCGCTTTAAGACCACTGCCACAGACCTTGTTGATTGTCATGGCCGGCACGGTGGGCGGGATCCCGGCTTCGATAGCGGCCTGTCGGGCAGGGTTCTGCCCACAGCCGGCGGTCAACACCTGGCCCAGGATGACCTCGTCCACGTGCTCGGGCTTGATGCCGGTTCGCTTAAGCAGCGCGGCGATGACTTTGGCGCCCAGGGTATGGGCCGGGATGCTCGCCAGGCTTCCACTAAAATTGCCGATCGCCGTGCGACCGGCGGCGACGATGACTACCTTCTCGGTCATTTTTTACCCTCCTCTAGAGTTATTACAGTCTGCGCAACGTAGGGAATTGACTGGGATCAGTGATGCAGGGCTAGCCCCCTGTTCACCTCTCTGCTCAAAAAGGAACCTTTTCAACGCGCTGCTCTGGGCAGCTCCGCTAATTCAAACTAAAAGTTTCGCTCACTCCCGAAGAACCAGCTTGGCAACACTATAGCAGTACGGTATGTTGCCATGCAACATCATTGTTTTCTTCGAGCAGTTCGTAGGACGAAATTAAATTGGGACGTGGGTGGATGAATGGCCAAGTCCCCGACTGTAGATCCAGCACCCAGCGCCCGGACTGAGACTAATCCTTAATTTTACAGGGACAGTCGAGGTACGTCTCCTATCTCCTTTTTTGGCATCAGACCGATCTCAAACGTAAGAACCACATCACGGGGTGTACCAATAGCACTACAGCAACCGCTGTAGTTGCTCGCGTGTGAGATCGCAGTCGCGCAGAATCTTACCGAGCAAACCCGGGCCGGTAGCTTCACTCGCATGGACTGGAACCACGGTCGATCGGCCATCGTCATGGCGGAGAAAATGGTGACTACCTTTCACGCGAATAACGCCGAACCCTGCCTTTGTAAGTGCCGCGATCAGCTGTTTGCCCGTGATACGTGGAACTTTGCTCATGCAGCAAGCGTAATTCGCTGCACTCCAACGAAATCAAGCGGCTCAGGTGGTGGTGTACTTTCAACTTCGAGACAAAGCGCGATAGCTTCACGAATTCGCTCCATGAGCACATCGAGCGATTTCGCTTGGGTATGGCATCCTGGCAATGCCGGAACCGAAGCTATGAAATATCCTTCTGCATCGCGTTCAATTATGACATCGAACTGACGGCCCATCAGCGATCACCTCCAAGGCCGATTGTACCTCGGATTTCCTAGGACCGCTTGGATTCCGAACGTCTGTATAAGACACAGGGATGTGCCCTGCCCTGAGAGGCCCAGGATGGATTCATAATCAAAGGTCAGACTCTGCTACGCTCGCCTGTCCCTCTGAATGCCATCTAACGGGAAGGTCGTGGCCCAAGCTCGTAAAATATGCGACATCAACCGGTCGCATTTGCCGCATATACAGCCGTTGCTTCAATGTTCGCAGGTCGGCTGGTTTAACGGGGGCTGTCAAGTTGCGCTAATATCCAGACTTGATGGGCACCAAGACCATGGCCAAACGAAGACCTTCCTCCACGCCCGCCCTGGAACTCCTCGCTGGGACAGGCGAGCGTGTCACCCCGGCGCGCCGAGCGGTCCTGGAAGTCCTGCTCGCCGCTGATCGGGCCCTGAGCCACCACGAGTTGGAGCAGGCCCTGCGGGAGCGCTCCCGCCATTGCGACCGGGTTACCCTGTATCGGGTGCTGGAGTGGCTCGTGAGCCGGGGTCTGGCCCATAAAATTGCTAGCGAGGACCGAGTGTGGCGGTTTAAAGCAGCCCGCAACGAAGAGCACCGTCACGCCCATTTCCAATGCACCCGCTGTCGGGAGGTATTCTGCCTCGAAGATCTCCAGCCCGTCTTCATCCTCACGCTACCGCCCGGCTTTAGTTACGAGCATGCGGAACTGAAGGTGCAAGGCGTCTGTTCCGACTGCAAATCATAGCGCAATAGAGTTGCATTATTTGTGCGATTGTGTTTAAACTATAAATGTAACTCAGTTGCATATACGACCAAGAATACATTTGCGGCCAAACAAACAGATGGAGAACCCTATGAAAAACTGATCGTTCTAGTGTAGTGTCCCTTAAATAACCTTACAGTTAAGCCGCCTTCTTTTTTCCCTCGGGGCAGGGTGGATCTGGGCTTGATCTGCTCCATCTTGACCCGCGCCCGCTCGATCTTCTTGATGATGTCCT
>JBOIEG010000027.1:0-2285 GCA_050740915.1 Gammaproteobacteria bacterium
GAAGTTGTCCATATACCCACAGCCAGAGCCTGTAGGACTTGCGTCAGAATCGTTGTTTTCCTCAGACGCCCTTAACTCCATGGGGTCTATCAAGTAGAAAACTACCCACAAATTTTGCTGAGGAGCCCCTTATTTTGATGTATATGCAAGCTGCCCCGCCGCCAGCGGCGCGGTGCGGGTGCAAAGGAATAGTGAGCCCTATTTCAAGGACCCACAACAACCGATGGCGGCGCGGCGGCTTGCCCTGCGGGAGCGGAGCCAGAAGGCCCAGGGCGGTGTTGCAGCGGCTTGAATTCCGGCGCCGCTGCGCCTTGCCCTGCGGCTTTTAGCTTCATTCAGATGGATCAGAATGAGATAGACAGAGCATTAATGGAAGTCAAGCTCAACGGGATTGGGCTGTTTGCTTGCGGTCTTCCGAGTTGGCAACAAGGCCGTGCGGTATTAACGGGCGAATTGTCCTATCAGCACGATTTGTCGCCTGCGTTCGACGTCGATCTCCTTCCGCGTAACGAACGACGCCGTGCTACAAAAACCATCCGTCTGGCGCTGCAAGTGGCTCAGGAGGCAATGCAATCGGCGCAGATCTCAGATCGCGCCGAGCTTTGCTCGGTGTTCTCGTGTTCCGGAGGCGACACGGAGACGCTGGATATGATCTGTACGTCTTTGGCCCTACCGGGCCAGGCGGTATCGCCCAATCAGTTTCACAACTCGGTACATAATGCGCCGGCGGGTTATTGGGCGATTGCCAACGGATCTAGGGGGCCGTCGACCAGCCTCTCGGCCTACGACAGCTCTTTCGCTGCCGGGCTATTGGACGCGGTTAGCCTGGTCGTGGTGATGGAACAGCCAGTGCTGTTGGTGGCCTACGATGTTCCGCCGCCCGCAGCGCTGTTCCCTTTTAGGCCCCTGGTGGCACCCTTTGGCGCCGCGTTGTTGCTGTACCCGGAGAGTGCGGATGGCGAAGGCCTTGTATTCGCCTTGGCTATCAGCACCGACCGTTACGAAGATCAGTTGGCGGGTGAGTTGGAGATCCTACGTACTGGAAACCCGGCTGCCCGGTGCCTGCCGATGCTGGCGGCGATAGCACGCGGAGGGCAAGCCGAGGTGGTGCTGCCGTATTTTCCAGAGAGTCAGCTTATCGTGCACTTGCGATGCTGATCCGGCCCTGACTCACCGTTGCTTCTCTGTCATGAGCGACCCATAATGGGTCCATTTCGACGCCGTGGATAGTCATCGGCCACGCAGATCCTCGGGCAGCGCCTCCACGGGTGTTATTCAGGTCTGAGGGGCACTATTCCCTCCCTGGAATATCGCAAAGCAAAATCCGAATTTAAAGATGAGGGGGGCACCATGGAGCGCATATTAATAAAGCATATAAGCGGCTCGAGGGCGAATCAGATCGATGTATTTTTGACCCAGGAGAACAAGGAGATCCGTTTAGGCCGCGATCCCAGCGCCGAAGTCAAATTCGATCCCGATCGGGACGACCAAGTCAGCCGCATGCACGCCCGGATCTCCCAGGACCCGGCTGACAAAACGCTGTTCACCGTTACCGATCTTGAAAGCCGGAATGGGACTTTTGTAAACAAAACCAAGATACTGGGCAAGGCCCGCCTGTACCTCGGCGACAGAGTTCAGTTAGGCGCTGGGGGACCGGAAGTCGAGTTCGATGTGGACCCGCGCCCGCCCGGGTTGACTCGATTAGCCTCCCCCCCGGAGGTGATGACCCCGCACGCGACCCGCCACGAGTCGACCCGGGCGAACTTGGTGGCCGCGACCCAGTGCATTGGCGCGCAGCAGGCGCCTCCCCAGCCGCCGGCGGTGGGACGAGCAACCGTCGAACGCTTGATCGCACAGACCAAGGGCGATACCCGCAAGCACCTGATCAATGGAGCCGCGGTTTTAATGGCCATCGTGCTGCCTTGAGGTCGGTGGACACCCCTGCATCATCATGGAATATGTTGCAGGTCAGACGCTGCTGGAGCGAATCAAGACTGATGGCGGATTACCCATATCCCGGGCGATATGCGTTTTCCAGGCCCTGATGGAAGCGATCGGCTATATGCACGACAACGGCATCATCCACCGCGACATCAAGCCGAGCAATGTGAAGCTGGCTCCGGACGGGCAGGTCAAGCTGCTGGATTTCGGGATCTCGAAGGCGGATCACAGTCCCCGCTTAACCCGAAGCGGTGATGTCGTCGGTACCTTGCTTTATTTAGCGCCTGAACAGCTACGAGGAGAGCCGGCAAGTTATCAAACCGATCTCTGGTCCTTGGGGGTGT
>JBOIEG010000028.1:0-5920 GCA_050740915.1 Gammaproteobacteria bacterium
AATAAAGCCCTGGATGCTTCGTCTGCCATGAGGGATACCGTTGCTTCAGTTGTGTTCCCGCTATTTTACCAGCTCCCTTCTCATCATTCCCCTGTCCCAGGAGGTTTTTTCACAGCCTCTCAGTGCAAGTCCGCGCCGTGATGGTAGAGGATGCGGCACTGGCCGAACGCCTGTTGCAAGCGGCTGCCGGAATCGGCGCTGAGGCCTTTGGCCACCTGGTCGCAAAGCACTCACTCGAGGCGGACAGCAAAAAGAACGGTGGACTGATTGACCCCTTCGATCATGATCATATCGAAGGGGTCGACAAACGTTTCGGCGCGGCAGTCGTCGGTGTTGCGTTCGGCCTGCGGCGCGCGGGGCAAGTCGGTCTCGCGCAAAACAGCAATGGCCAGTACTACGTACTCCGCGCAGAACAGGTCCAGCTTGACCCAAGCCCATGGCCATGGACAAATGATCTGGCACGTCGGGTCAAGCACCTGGTGGTGTATGAACAGCGGGAACAGGTTCTCAAGGATCTATACAAGCGATTGCGTGCCGATGTTCGGATCAGCATTGACGAAAAAGCTCTTTCCCGTATTCCTATCACCGGTACTCCGAACCTGGCATAAAACAGATAAGGAGTTGTCATGTCACCACGATCGCCGGTCGGCGATCAGATTTTGGGGAGCTAAACAACAGATGAAACAAATTCGCAGATTCACGGCAACCATCGCCCGCAGTGCGGTGCTTGCGTTCTGCTCCTTGCAAGTAAACGCAGCGGAGCCCTCAGTTCAGCCGGCATCGGACGCCACCCAGCTCGAAGGTCGGGTCGAGTTTTTTCCCGGAAGCCCTTCCAGTGAAATCAGTGGCTTGTTCGACCATGCCGGCTCGATCATCTACTTCCAGAGCCACGGCACGACTGCGGGCAAGGAAAGCGGCGACCAGATCACTCCCGACAAGGTGACTATTCGTCTGGAGGTCAACGGGGCAATCCTCGATCACGAGTTCGACTATGCGGCTCAAACCATGACCACAAACGGTCATGGAGCTATGCTCTATCCGGACCATGTGCGGGTGTTGCGTGCCTTCTATCCGGTGATCGAGAAGGCGCTTTATGAGCCGGTGTTGTCAGACCAGAAAAATACTACTGGCGAGATTACGCTTGCCCATCCCGCCGATGCCTTGCATCGAATCGCCACGATGTACAGCGAGGTACCGGTTGGGACCGTACTTGGCGAACGCAAGGTCACGTCGCAGTCGGATCTCGAAGTGTACGACGCGCCGGCCCTGAGCGATACCGCACCGTTCAACGCGGAACCGCTGGTGGGCGACCGCCAGGAGGCGTCGTGTCAGGTCAACAGCGGCGACGGAATCGAGTCGTTATTCGGACGCTGTATGCACCGAGCTGCGCGTTGCTAGACAGGATCATGACGCCCGCTCCCATTGCCTAGCCGGGGGGGACGAAAACATAGGTTGCAAGGAATCAACCTGTAAAGCCCGCTGTGGCGCGGGCTGTGGCTGGGCTGGAAGAGGTGTCTACACCAAAGACTGCAACGACCATGACTGGTGCGTCCACTATCACCCGGAAGGCGGCAGCCCAGCTAATCCCTCGCACAACGATTGCGGAGATGAATGGGGTGTCGCCATCAACGACTTCAGTTTTGGCTTTTCGCAGTGCCGAGGAGCTTGCCGTTGACAGAGGAGTCTGACCCATCGGAGTCTTAGAGGGTGTAACATCGATCACGTCCGGCCCAGGCTCGCGGCGCTGCTCATGGTAACCAACAACACCCCGTAGCGGGTGTAGCCCGGATGAAATGCAATGGAATCCGGGGAAAGGAGATTGTGTCCGTTCCCCGTGTCCGCTGCGCTACCGACGGGCGACGACTACTGATATGTCGAGACCTGACCCTGTCTCCCCATGGGCTCCAACAGCTCCGAGTAGTTTCTCCGCCCCGCGGCTATCAGGTACGCTAGCGGGTGCAGGATTGGTATTATGTTGGGCCCCGCTGGGCTCGCGGACACGAACCGCGCTCGGCGGGATTACAAGATCGAAGTGTTCGCGCGCATTTATCGACGATATGCGTCGCCTGGGACCAGCAGTTGGGGGTGGAGAACCCCTATGGGCAGGTGGTGCGATAAACCCATCGAGGACGAGGCAGTGGAGCTGGATGTTGAGATCGGAGCCCGAGCCAGCGCGCTGGATGAGGGTGACAGTCTTTTCCAAATGGTATGAGTCTGAACGTGGGTAGAAGGCTTCCGTAATCGACGACCGTTGCGGTACTCTTCTTGAACAGCAGGTGAACGTCGCGCGGGGCCAAGGCGCGTTCGGGCGCAACGGCGTTGGGTGCCTCCGGCAGCGGCGAGATTGTGCTGATCTTCAGTGACGGCACTACCCACGGGTGGCTCACCGATGGTGATCTGGAGGCTCTCGCTGTCGGAGCGTACGGGGCTCGGTGGGGATACCGATCTTGACCGTGTTGGGTCCGACGGACCTTTGCGCTAACCTCGAACGCCTTGGGGTCGGCGGCGAGCGCATCGCCGATCGCGGAGCATAGGACCGGAAACATCAGTCGCCCGATCGCGGGTACCACCACCCGTGTTCCGCTCTGCGTGGCTCGTTATATTCCCGACTTCCTTAAGCTTTCCGCCGCTTCCGATGTTGCACAACCATATCCTTATTAAAGGTGCCCGGCAGAACAATCTGAAGGGTTTTGACCTCAAGCTGCCGCTGAACGAGCTGATCGTGGTCACCGGGGTGTCGGGATCGGGGAAATCCTCGCTGGCGTTCGACACCCTCTACGCCGAGGGGCATCGGCGTTACGTCGAGACGTTTTCGCCCTACGCGCGCCAGTTCCTCGAACGCATGGACAAGCCCGCGGTGGAGTGTATCGAGGGCATCCCCCCGGCGATTGCGATTGACCAGACCAATCCCGTGCGCACCTCACGCTCGACCGTGGGCACGATGACGGAGCTAAACGATCACTTGAAGCTGCTGTTCGCGCGTACAGCCACGCTCACCTGTCGCGATTGCGGCAACGAGGTGCGGCGCGACACGCCGGACAGCATTGTTAACGAATTGCTCACGCGCGGCGTGAACGGGGCTAACGCCCTCATTACCTTTTCCGTCACGGTGCCGAAGAACTTCACCGAAGACGAGATCAAAGGCTTTCTCGCGCAGCAGGGTTACACGCGGATACAGCAACGCGAGGGCGCGCAACTCGACGTGATTCAGGACCGGGTGCGCTTGCATGGTGAGAATCGCGCGCGCATCGTCGAGGACCTGGAAGCGGCGCTGAAGCACGGGCGCGGGCGGGTGACGGTGACTCCGCTCGAGGGCGACGGCAAGCCGAGGGCAGGGTGGCGATTTTCCTCGCTGCTGCATTGTGCCGAGTGCGATATCGCCTACCGCGATCCGGTTCCGAACTTTTTCTCATTCAACTCGCCGATGGGCGCCTGTGAGATCTGCCGCGGGTTCGGACGCAGCATCGGCATTGATTGCGGCCTGGTCATCGCGGACGAATCGAAGACGCTGTGCAACGGTGCAATAAAACCGTGGCAGACGCAGTCTTACGCCGAGTGTCAGGACGATCTCATGCGCTTCGCGAAAAAGCGTGGCGTGCCGACCGACGTGCCGTGGCGAGAGTTATCGGAGAAACACAAACATTGGGTGATCGCAGGCGAAGGCAGATGGGAAGATAAGCTCTGGTACGGCGTCGAGCGCTTCTTCAAGTGGCTCGAGAGCAGAGCTTACAAAATGCACGTGCGGGTGCTGCTCTCACGCTACCGCGCGTACACACCGTGCCCCGCCTGCCGCGGCGCGCGGCTCAAACCCGAGACACTGCTGTGGCGACTGGGCACGAAGGAAGACGCCGACCGCGTACTCGCTTCGACGGCGCGTTTTCGTCCAGCGGAAGTGACCTGCGAGGAGGCGCGGTTCGCGGCGCTCCCGGGACTCAACATCCACGACCTGCTGTCGCTGCCGATCGAGCGCGCACATGCATTCTTTCAGAACCTACATTTGCCGGCGCCGCTCGATGAAGCGGCCGATCTGCTGCTAGAGGAAATCCGCACGCGCTTTGCTTATCTAGTCCACGTGGGCCTGGGTTATCTCACGCTCGACCGCCAGTCGCGCACGCTCTCCGGGGGCGAGGTGCAGCGCATCAACCTCACGACCGCGCTCGGCACCTCGCTCGTGAACACGCTGTTCGTGCTCGACGAGCCCTCGATCGGCCTGCACGCGCGCGACATGGGCAAGGTGACGCAGGTGCTGCACAAGCTGCGCGATGCCGGCAACACACTGCTGGTGGTCGAGCACGATCCGCAGGTAATGCTCGCCGCCGACCGCATTCTCGACATTGGTCCCGGTCCGGGTGAGCGCGGCGGGGAGATTGTGTTCTTCGGCCCACCGGAGGAACTGAAACAATCGAAGCGCTCGCTCACGGCGCAATACCTTAACGGCGCGAAGTCCGTCGTCGCGTATGCGGCGTCGAAACCGCCCGCCGATACCACCATAGAAATCCTCGGTGCCACCGAGAACAACTTGAAAAACATGGACGTAACGATTCCGCTCAAGCGCCTGGTGTGCATCACCGGCGTATCCGGCTCGGGCAAATCCACTTTGGTGCAGGACGTGCTGTACAACGCGCTCGTCAAGCTCAAGGGCCGGCCGAAGGGCACGCCGGGGAGCCACCGGGCGATTCGCGGTCACGAACTGATAGAGGACGTGTTGCTGGTGGATCAGTCGCCCATCGGCAAGACCACGCGCTCGAATCCGGCGAGCTACGTCGGCGCGCTGTACGGGATCCGCACGCTCTTTTCCGAGGAGCCGCTGGCGCGCGAACGCGGTTACACCGCGAGCACCTTTTCGTTCAACGCCGGCAACGGCCGTTGTCCGACCTGTACCGGCGCGGGCTTCGAGCACGTGGAGATGCAGTTCCTTTCCGACGTGTACATCCGTTGCCCGGACTGCGACGGCAAACGCTTCCGCGCGGAGGTGCTGGAAGTGAAGCTCGTGCTCAATAATAATTCCGGCGCCAAATCCATTGCCGACGTCCTCGACATGACAGTGGCGGAGGCGGCGGCGTTATTCGCCGGCTACCCCGGCATCCTGCGTGGGATCGCACCGCTCGTGGCCGTCGGCCTTTCCTACCTAAAGCTGGGCCAACCGGTGCCGACCCTTTCCGGCGGCGAGGCGCAGCGGTTGAAGCTCGCCGGACATCTGGCCGAGGCGAAGACGCGCAAGGACAAGAACCGGGGCACACTGTTTCTGTTCGACGAACCGACGACGGGCTTACACTTCGATGATATCGCCACCTTATTAAAGGCTTTCCAGCGGCTGCTCGAGCAGGGCAACACGCTGGTGGTGATCGAACACAACCTCGATGTGATCCGGGCATCGGACTGGATCATCGACCTCGGCCCGGAAGGCGGCGATGCCGGCGGCGAGATCGTTTGCACCGGCACGCCGCAAAGCGTGGCCGAGGATCCGACGAGTCATACGGGGAAAGCACTGCGAGAGTACACCGACGCCGCAAATAAACGCTCCGGCGTGCGCGCCGTCGCGCCTTTGCGCGCGGCAGACCACACCATCCGCGTCCTTCATGCACGCGAGCACAATCTGAAAAACATCGAAGCGCACATCCCACGCGAGCGCTTTACCGTCGTCACCGGCGTCTCGGGCAGCGGCAAGAGCACCTTGGCGTTCGATATTCTTTTTAAAGAAGGCCAGCGGCGCTATCTCGAATCGCTCAACGCCTATGCGCGCTCGCTGGTGCAACCGGCGTCGCGGCCGGACGTGGATGCGATCTTCGGACTGCCGCCGACGGTGGCCATCGAACAGCGCACCTCGCGCGGCGGACGCAAGAGCACGGTCGCGACCCTCACCGAGATTTATCACTTCCTGCGCCTGCTGTTCGTGAAGCTCGGCACGCAATACTGTCCC
>JBOIEG010000029.1:0-2917 GCA_050740915.1 Gammaproteobacteria bacterium
CGTTTTCGCGG
The DNA here is from genome assembly GCA_050740915.1 of Gammaproteobacteria bacterium. Taxonomy (GTDB): domain Bacteria; phylum Pseudomonadota; class Gammaproteobacteria; order JBOHHR01; family JBOHHR01; genus JBOHHR01. The sequence continues at coordinate 12 of JBOIEG010000029.1, forward strand.
CGGCTGAGGGATTCACGAAGCGCGTCCTCAATGAGTTGGGCTAAAGTTACCCCCGAAGCGGCCGCCTGCGCTTTCGCCTGCATGAGAAGCTGCTCGTCGACATTGATGGTGGTGCGTATCGTCTATTACCTCAATTGACTGGTTGGCGATCGGAGCGCACGATAACACGTAGCGCATCAAGATGTCTAGTTATTTAGGGGTCTGACACCTTTTTTTCCTTTTTCTCCTTCGTTCTTGCTCATGTTGATCTCCTATATTTTGACGCGATGCCTAACGAAACAAGATCAGCCGCGCCGGCCACGAAGGCTTGGAAAAGCGACGGCGATCCACGGCGTCGGCTGCAGCGCATACATAGTTAGGGCGCGTTCTTCTTGGCCATGTAGCTCGAAATCAGGTTGCGATAATTCGGCAAGCGGTTCGAGAGCAGGGTGCCGAGACCCTCAATGTCGTTGCGCCAGTCGCGGTGCAACTCAGACGCCACGGCCATCCAGTTCACCACAATTGGGCGCCGGCTGCCGCCATGCGCGTCCAAGCCGAATGGCGCGTCACGTCGTTGAACGTGCCGGAAGCGTCGGTGACGACGAAAACCTCGTGGCCGTCCTCCAGAGCGGAGAACGTCGGGAACGCGACGCAAACCTCGGTCAGCACACCGGCGATAATCAACTGCTTCTTGCCAGTGGCTTTCACGGCTTTGACGAAGTCTTCGTTGTCCCAGGCATTGATCTGGCCGGGACGCGGAATGTATGCCGCCTCGGGGTGTATTTCTCTCAACTCTGGGACGATGGGGCCGTTAGGCCCGTCCTCAAAGCTCGTGGTCAGGACGGTCGGGAGTTTGAAGTATTTCGCGACGTCGGCGAGGGCGAGCACGTTGTTCTTGAACTCGTTCGGGGAAAAATCCTGAACGAGGGTGATTAGGCCGGACTGGTGATCGACGAGCAGGACAGCAGCATCGTCTTTGGAGAGGCGGCGGTATTTGTATGTGGTGTTCATCGATGATGTCATTACGGTTTGGTTTTGGTTTCGGGTTGTATCAGAGTGAGCGCTCGGTAGCGGTCTAACGACCGGCTTCAGCGGGCCGCAACGGCAAGCGGAGCGCCGCCATTGCGGCCCGCTGAAGCCGAGGTTAGGCTCTGACATGTGTCGTTATTCAGAATGTCCCCTTTTGTGTCCACGTTCTTGTATAAACAGTTACACGCTCGCCCCGTCGGTAGTGTTAACGAACTGCACCCTTAACTTCGCTTCGCTCTTCGAGTCGATGTCAGACCATGGGGGTGCCTTCGTGCTGTAGAATTCTTTTGCACGTGAGTCAATTAGGACTACGCCATTCCGCGCGGACTTGCCAATCGAGCGTCGCCCAGACGGCCCCCACCTGAACAGACGTCGAGGCGGAGGAGGATCGTTTTCCAACTCCCAACGGGGAAGGCAGTCCGAGATGCGCCACGACCATTTTTCGAGTTCATCGTGAGACGTGAATGGCGGAATCGAATCCCGAGCGAACATTTCGTCGTACTTTGTCCTGTCAACGCGCAACCCACATGCACAAGCCTCGTTGATCATCCATTTGAGAGAGATCTTGGCAAGGTCGCTTTTCTCTTCTTCGTAACCCCCACCAACATCGGAGTGGTTGCCGGCGAACCATATCTCCTTGACGTCCCGTCCTTCGATCGGCCGCTCGGTATCCCCATCAAGTCCGCCCCAGGTTGTTGGTACGAAGAAGGAGCGAGACTCCCCGATCGAGAGTGCGTGCCGAACCGTTTTGGCGATCGGGGTGCAGCGCGTGTGCGGCAGGCTCTTAGGCCAGATATAGCCGACCGACTTGACCGTATCCCAAATGCCAAGAAACGAGGTCTCCTTGCATGGCCTAGAGTACGAACGCCTAAACTTGTCAATGTCCGCGCGGAGCTTCGTCAGCTCGTCGGGCTTGAGTTTTTCAAAGTGGGGTTCGTAGAGCTTGAAGGCCTGTGAGTGGCGATCCCGGTGCTTGGGTAACAGCAGTCCACATCGGAAGAGCAGGCCGGCAAGGACGCGCACCGTGAAGGCCCCTCGGCTAAACGATGTGGTCGCCCTCGGTGTAGTGATCGATTAAGACCTCATACATTTCCTTCACGTTCTGGAACAGGCCGTAGCCGACTGTGCTAGCCCCGCCCAGCGCCGTAGATGACGTGAAACGGCCGTGGGAGAATCGATGGCAGGCACGTCTACCACACCTGGGTCGCGGCGTGACACAGCGGTTCGCACCTCGGGGCGAGGGATGGTTCCCACACCTGGGTCATAGCACGCGATCTGGTTCTCGGCATCGCTGAGGTCAAGGATGGTGAAAAGACGGGAGACGTTTGTCTGCTTGAGGCCATCTTGGCCGGTGCCGTCAGAGCAGATAACGATATTCTTGGCCATTTTCTCCCCTTCCATCAGTTATGGCGCCGCCTAACGGAACAAGATCAGCCGCGCCGGACAAGAGGGTTTGGAAAAGCGATGGCGATCCACGGCGTCGGCTGCAGCGTATGGTTGGGCCAAAGCGCCTGAAGTATCCCACCACGGAGCTCCGGAGACAAGCGGCGATGGGTGTCCGGTGAAGCGCTGAAGAGTCGCAGCGACTCTGCGGACGGGACCCGGGTGCTCTGGCCGGGCTGCAGCCACCCACCTCTCGCCAACCCGCAGGGTTTGGGCATGACGGTTCGCCAATGGCGTTTGATGGGAGCCCATGGGCTTTCTGCCGCCTTCACCGTCGATGCGGGCTACAAAGCCTTTGTTGTTTCTGCTTTCACGCTTCTCGAAGCCCAACATCAAATAGACGGCCGATCCGCCGCATTATATTACGGCTGGTGTCTAACCGTTGCCTTAAAGATACTCCTAGAATCAGGTGGTTACAAGTATTTTTTAGCGTTACCTCTGGGCGCAATAGGCTG
>JBOIEG010000030.1:0-3645 GCA_050740915.1 Gammaproteobacteria bacterium
AATAAAGCCCTGGATGCTTCGTCTGCCATGAGGGATACCGTTGCTTCAGTTGTGTTCCCGCTATTTTACCAGCTCCCTTCTCATCATTCCCCTGTCCCAGGAGGTTTTTTCACAGCCTCTCAGGTCATTGGATGTGGTCCCGCAGAGTTCCCTGGTGCAATTGATTAATCTGGGACCAAAACGGGCTTTGATTGCGGTCCGCGCCTCAATTCTTATCCTTTCGAGGAAGAGCCCGAATCTCCCCAGTCTCTTCGATAACGACCTGGTAGCCCTCTGCCTCTTTCGGAATTTTCTGCTCCAGTTCTATCGTCTTCTTGACGACCAGCACTTTGATCACCGGCTTCCTGTTGGCCGCACCGATGCCTACGCCCACAACGCCCGGAATGCTCATCCATCTGTCCTCGTACTTGGCCTGAACTTGCTCGATCATTTGCTTGGGGATCCCTGGGACACATTGCCGTTTCTCGACGCCACGATGACCGCAGCCGGCCGCAGAGCCCGCCATGGCCATGCCCAAGAGCAGGCACACGACCGCTCGAAGCCTCACTCGCACCGATGAGCCGCCGAGAATCACGAGAGAGGAAGCGAGAGTGCTTGCCCTCCTCCTCCATCCTTTCATTTTCTTCGCGCCGTCAAGAAGAGTGCATCAGCGCTACGAGCCGCAAATCGATACCCCAAAGTTGTTGAGGACCGCGGTGATGGGATTGCCAATGGTGGTCGTCGCGGAGCCGGCGAAAAGCAATGCCACTGGATCGTTTGTAACCTCGTCCACAATCAGCGAACCAGAGTCGCCCTCGCCGGATTTGGCACTGAATTGAAGCTGGCCGGTGAAAAAGGCAAGTTTCCCTCCGCTATAGCTGACGAAAACGCTGACGTTTAGCCCGGTCACCGTTCCGGTAGTTAGCATCGTTGTTCGCCCGCATTTCTTTACCTCCATGTCCAGGGACACCGCTTTCGGTATACTGCCTGGGGTATAGCCGCACTCTGTGGTGCAGCTATAGGCGGTAGTATCGGTTTTGATTCGTGCGATCGCTGCGTCGATCCTGTTGATGCCGAAAAACCCAAACTGGATTTTCTTAAACTCCGAAAGGTCCGCCACGTGGTTAGGAAAAGCAGCGGCGCATTGAGGATCCGAGTCGACGCGGCCGGGCTGCAGGATATCCTCGCCCTTCGCTGCTTTGTTCTCCCGTGCGAAGACGTGGTTGTTGCTTAGGAAATAGTCAGCTCCACTCTTTGTGACCACGGCGCCGTTCGTCCCCGCAGCGCACTCGTTCTTATTGCCCATCGAAACGCCGGCGGTAACGGTATTGTATTTCTCCGTGAACGCCAGAGCACGAATATCACCCACTTCCTCCACGGCCACCGGTATGTCTTCCAGGAATTTAGGCAAAGCGCGCCCCACGCCACGGTATTGGGTGAGAACCTTCACCGCAATTTGGCCATCCGGTAATATCGTAGTTGCCGTCCCCACAACCCCCGGTATCCGCAGGAACCGATCAGTCTCGCGGTCCTGAACCTCCATTACCGCTTGAATTATCGGGTCCTGGTCGGATAGCGCCCTGCCAAAAGGGCTCTCGGCCCAAGCGGCGGACTGGCTTAGCAGACAGGCTAGGCCGGGGGCAAAAGCGAGCGCGAAGTGTATCGCGCGTATCAGACGTCTTTTCATAGGTCGTTCCCCTGTGCGCCGGTCAAACCGGCATGGTGTAGTGAATGAAAGAGTCATACGGTGAAGGAGTGGCGACCCACACCGGCCCCGAGTCGTGCGGGACCGCTCGTAAGGGCGGGACCGAAGCGTCGATAGGGGTACGGACGGGGCGCGGGTATTGAGCCGCGAAAGGCCATCACTCCGGGGCGCTGACGCTGTAGCAGGAAGCGGAAAGCCACATCCGGTGCGTCGTAAGGGCGAGATGCACGGGAGCCCTGCGCGGTCAAAGACCCTGAGCACGTCCGGAAACATCATGCGCGGGAACCGGGAGGGCCCAGGTCTAGTGCATCGCCGCTCTTGGCGAGCGGCTACCTGCACTACGCCTTCGATCTCTGAGCTCACCACTGGCGGCATCGACAGGCCGATGGTGCTGTCATTATGGTGCGCTGGGCCGACGACATCGTGGTGGGCTTCTTCCAACATAGGAAGGATGCCGAGCGGTTTCGGGCGGCGCTTGAGGAGCGATTCCGCAAGTTCCACCTGGAGCCGCACCCCGAGAAGACGCGGCTGTCGGAGTTCGGGCCCTTTGCGACCGAGAACCGACGCCGCCGCGGTGAGGGGAAACCGGAGACCTTCGATTTCCTTAGGCTTCACGCACATCTGCGGAAAGAAGCGCAGTAACGGACGGTTCATGGTGATTCGGCAGACGATTCGGAAGCGGTTGCAGGCCAAGCTCGGTGAGGTCAAGGAGGGACTCAAGCGACGCCTGCACGACCCGGTCCCGAGCGTAGGACAGTGGCTGCGCAGCATCGTCACGGACACTTCTGTTACTACGGCGTGCCGATGAATGCTCCCGCGCTCCCGCTCTTTCGCTTCCGGGTCGGTTGGCTTTGGCACCGTGCCCTCCGTCGGCGCAGCCAGCGCGCCCGCGTTCTCTGGGAGCGGATGGGGCGATTCATCACTCGGTAGCTGCCTCCGGTCCGCCTTTACCATCATCCCTATCCTCTTCGTCGCTTTGGCGTCATTACCTGAGGCAAGAGCCGGATGCGGGAAAGCCGGTCGTCCGGATCTGTGAAGGGGTTGTGGGTAACCATGATTCCTACTCCGACTTTCATAGCTCGTTCCCCTCCTCCGTAAGAGCCAACGAGGGCGGAAGGTACGGCGAGTACTCGCAAACTAACACCGAATCGCCCTCGTCTCGACTTGGGAGGAATTATCGGGGGGACGGCATTGCCTGTCAATGCATTGACCTTTTTCTAGCTTCCCTTCTGTAGGCCCAAAAAGCGAAAGGTTACCTGAGCGAACCCGGGACGAAATTGCCGTGGGGCTGTGCCAGCCCCTCGTCCGTGGACGCGTCGATCTTGACGAGATGGCCCGAGCCCCAGCTGCGCGTACACGTATCTCCCGTTCATCGTGGAATAGAGCTCGTGTGTCATCTTATAATCCTCGGGCAGCTCTTTGCCCAGGTTGAGCCGCTTGAGGAACTTAGGTGATGTGCGATCGCTGATATCCCAAATGGAGACGTAGCCATCGTTGTCGAGCCTGTCGTCCATGCTGTCCTCCTCCCCCACGTATAGCTTGTTGCCAACCACGATGACGTCCGAGGCCGGTTTATAGATGCCGGACGCGTGGATTCGGGGCCGGGCCGATGATCATGATGGCTTTGCCATCGTGCGCATCGATCAGCCAGACGCTTGGGCCGATGACCTTAAACTCGGCGGGGGTCAAGGAGGTGTTCCCAATCTGCTGCGTGGAGGTGATGGCATAGCAGTTGTCAAGCCAATAGACGAAGTGGCTAGCTAAAGGCCGCGTACTCCTTGTTTTTCTCGCTCACGGTCCTATTATACATAGTGTCGTAAATAATGTCGCATAATCTTGTTACACTAACGGTATCTCTGTGGCCGACGGGAGGTTCCGTCATGAGGAAACTGGAAATCAGTGACGCTGATGTGATGGGTATCGCGATCCGGCAAGAGATCGAGCGCAACGAAGAGGCGCGC
>JBOIEG010000031.1:0-1256 GCA_050740915.1 Gammaproteobacteria bacterium
AATAAAGCCCTGGATGCTTCGTCTGCCATGAGGGATACCGTTGCTTCAGTTGTGTTCCCGCTATTTTACCAGCTCCCTTCTCATCATTCCCCTGTCCCAGGAGGTTTTTTCACAGCCTCTCAGGTCAGCTCTCAGTCGAAGTCGGGCGTGGCCCAGTTCTTCCACTCGGATCGACAGGCTGGCGGCGAGGGTGTCGACGATGATCTTCAAGTCCGCGGTATGGAAGGTACCGCTGACTTTTAGGTTTTCGAGCCGCCGATCGTCGAGCAGGAACTCGACCGCATGGTAACGGCTGATTTGCGCAAGAACCTCGCGCAGCGGCCGGTCCTTGAACACCACTCGGCCTTCCTGCCAAGCCGTGACCGCGGCGATATCGGCTCGCTCGATAGGGGACAGCACGCCTCGCCCATCGTAGCTAAGCTGCTGCCCGCGCGTAAGCGCCTGCGGGCGGCCCAGCGTACGGTTGGTCTCGACACTGACTGTGCCCTCGATCACGACCACCGACACCGCGCCGGGCTCAGCATAGACGTCGAACTGGGTGCCGAGGTCGCGGATGTGGCCGGCACCCGCGAATATGTCGAAAGGACGCGCCGATTCGTGCGCAACGGTGACGGCGATCTCACCCTGGAGAAGATCGAGCCGGCGCAGGTCGCGGTCGAAATCGACGGTGACGGCGGTATCGGTATCGAGTGCCAGGCGCGAGCCATCGGGCAACGGAACGGTGCGCCGTTCACCCTTGGCGGTGCGGTAGGTGTCAATCAAGTTCGAGGACCAGGGAGGCGCCAGGACGACGATGACGATCAGCACCGCGGTCAGCGCCAAGGCCACTGCGGGAAACCAGCGCCGGGGTGGGGTCGCGTAGCGCGCGCGTGCCCTCGCCAATTCCGGGAAGGGCAATGCTTGATACGCTCCGAGGTCCCGCCAGAAGGCATCGGCTTTTTGATAAGCCTGCCTGTGGGTGTCACTTTGTGCCAGCCAGATCTCGAACACCCGCCGCTCGGCGGGCGAGCTTTCTCCGGATGGAAGCGTACGACCCAGGCCATCGCCTGCTCATCGGCGGTCGTAGGCGGTGAAGCTGGCGGCGGCATGGCGGATCCTCGGGGAATATGAAGGACGCATTAGAATAGGACGTTTGTGTCCTTTCGGCAGGTCTGTGGAGGCGCCGTCAGATCCTCCTTGGCCGAGATTCCAGTGCGCCTATCGAGGCGCAGAATCCGAGCCAGGACTGTGCGCGAGAGGACAGCTATCTGGCCTGC
>JBOIEG010000032.1:0-3140 GCA_050740915.1 Gammaproteobacteria bacterium
GAAGGCTTTTGCCGTGTTTGTATTTGCCAGAAGACAGCTTCGTGCCAGAGCAATTTTCTAAGACAACGGAGCTTAGACAATCGAACTTAGAGCTATTTAGTTTTAAAACACTCTCTTTTAAGTTACGATTATTTTTGATTTCCACTACTTGAAGAGGAAACATATTATGATAGACCCTGACCGCCTTGAAACGATTTCAACCGATGTGCTCATCTCGCTTCAGAAGAAACTTAATAAAGAGCTCGAGCGCCGCTCGGGCGGGGAAATCAAGAAACTGCGCACCCAAATGCAGAAGCTTGCCAAGAGCTTGGGTTATGAGTTGGTAGCTATAAGCCCCCAAGACTTAGGCGAGGACGCGGACAAACCCAAAAGGAGGGGTAGAAGACCAAAGACCGAGGAGACTGCCGAGGTTGAATCGTAAGAGGAGCACCGCTTCTGTAACAAGGGCTCTCTAAGCCCCTCATAGCCCGCAGGTTGGTTTTTGGGTAGCAACCTAAGACAACAATCCTCAAAACACGCCTTCTAGAGGTTTCTGACGAGCTCGATTGAGCTTCTATTACAGTTATGGCAAATAAACATGGGGTTAGGACATCATCCTCTTGTTATCATCATTGGCGTTATTGCGTCATTGATTGCTATTGTGGTCCTCTTTACCGGAAAGGATAACCTCATGGATATCATTGTCCATAAACCCCGTGAACAAGAAAAAACGGAGATCGAGGCACCCAATTGTCAATGCACTTATGAAAGAAATGCGGTCAATCAAAATAAGGCTGATAGAGCTAGAAACTGCCAAGGAGAATCCAGAACACTTTTCAGCTGAAGCAGCAAAGAATTTCATTGATGAGATTGACTCACGGGTACGTCATCTCGAACGAATGATTGTATCTACGGAAGGCGTAGCGGAGGCGACATCCCCTACAAATGGGGCGGTAGAAACGGCGCCTGCGGTTGAACCTGTGGAACCAATGCAAAATCATGCAGATGCCGCATACCATGACCAGTTTGTAGAACTACAAGTACAATTAGAACGGCTAAAACCAGAAACAGAGCTGTTAAAAGATGACATAAGGTCGACGTTTAAAGGCAACTATCTAGCCGAATAATAGGACTATTTAATTTGAAAAAAGTAAGCCCCCTTGACGGCACGCCCTCCCTGGGCTTGCTTAGCTCAGCAATACTGCTCGTGGTTTAATTTTCTGGTTGACACCCCACAGGTTAAGAAGTAGTTTCAGGTTTCTATAACAACACCAAATAAGGGAAGGATGTCATGATGACCCTAGGACTTGGACGGCGGTTCAACCTATCCGCACTCACCAGCCTCTTGCTCTTCTTCTCTACGCTTCTCACGCAGAACGCGCTGGCAGCTCTGATCACGGCAGAACCGACTCAGGGGTCTGCGGGCACGCAGGTAACAGTAAACGGGAGCGAGTGGCGAGCCGGTGACCTGGTCGAGCTCTCATGGAACTTCCCTCCATTCGACCCCGCGGCTAGTGTTCAGGCCGATGGAAACGGAGCATTTACCGCGGCAGTCACGGTACCGCATGACGCACCAATAGGACCTACTCAAGTTAATGCGATCAATCAAACTGGAGACCTAACTTGGCAAGCGCCTTTCGATGTGCTTGGGTCTGATCTAACCGGGTGTATTGACGCCTACTTCATTGGAGTGCACGGCACCGCGGAAGGCCCAGACAGTCAAAATCAAAATCAAACATTGTCCGAAGTGATCGGTGAGACATGGGCGAACTTTTACAACCTTGCTGTTGTCGCTTAGTTTATTCCACCGGTAGTTAACCAGCTTATTTTGTGCCGCCTTGAAAGAGTTCTCCCGCATTATTCGCTCCGGTGGGAGAGTGTTGGATGATGGAACAATGCGCATAGAGGGAGCGACGTGATTGGGTTGGTTAAAAAGGGATGTCATCGTTGAGATCGTGGTCGAGGGTAGTGTCGTCCGGGGGATCATCGGTGGTGTGGTTGACGAGGATGTGGAGGAGTGGTTCTTGATAGGCCTCCCAGATGGTCTGGTGGAGGGCTTCCAGGAAGTCGAGGACGGCGAGAGCCTGGTGCGGGGACCAGTGCGTGGGGATGGGGAGGTTGTTCATGGTGTGATCTCCTCCAGGGCGGCCTGGACATGCTCGCAGGTGACGGACTTAGCCTTAGTGAGGGCGGCGCTGGTCAGTGCATAATGGGCGAGGCGATTAACCTTGCGGGGCATGCCCTGGGTAGCCTGGAAAAGAGCTTCGATGGCCGGGGGCTCGATGAGCGGCAGCTCACAGCCGGCCAAGCGCAGGCGATGGGTGAGGTAGTGGGATAACTCGTCACGCTCAAGGCCTCTGAGGTGATAGCGCACGACGATGCGTTGGGCGAGGGATTCGTGCACCGCCATGGTCAAGCGCCGGCGCAACTCGGTGAGTCCCACCAGCAGCAGGCAGAGGCGGTTCTGGGAGTCCATCTCGTAGTTGGTGAGCAAGCGCAGATCTTCGAGCACCTCGTTGCGCAGGTGCTGGGCTTCATCGATGATCAAAACCGGGCGTTGTTTGGCTTCCAGGGTAAGGCGGGTGATCTCGGCGCGGATGACGCGAAAGGCACTGGCGCGGTTACGCTCGGTGGGCAGTCCCAGCTCCCAGGCGATGGATTTGTACATATCCATGACATTGCCGGTGGACAGGGGCACGTAGAAGACGCGGTAGAGGCCCGGATGTAGGGTGGAGGCGACTTTGCGGCAGACGGTGGTTTTACCGCAGCCAACCTCGCCGGTGACCAGCCCGATAGCCCGCAGCTCCAAGAGGTGTTTGAGGCGTGCTTCGGCCTCGGTGATGGCGTTGGAGGTGAACAGCGCGTCCGGTTGGAGCTCGAGGTCGAAAGGGAAGTGGGTAAAGCCGAAGTGTTTGCGGTACATCAGCGGTTCTCCTCGGAGTTTGGAAGTTCACGGAGGTTAAGGCCTGAGGGCGGTGGTTGCGGCGCCGGGGTGTCGGCGGTTGCGGTCCCGGAGGGACGGTGGCGCTTGACGAAACAATTGGCGTAGGTATCGAGAGGCCTGGCGAGCGCGCCCGGTTGCTGCGGGTGCCAGACTTCGATCGATCGCCCGGGTGGTGCGGCCGGGTCGTAGCGCAGGATAACGTTTTGCCCGACCAGCG
>JBOIEG010000033.1:0-9857 GCA_050740915.1 Gammaproteobacteria bacterium
GAAGTTGTCCATATACCCACAGCCAGAGCCTGTAGGACTTGCGTCAGAATCGTTGTTTTCCTCAGACGCCCTTAACTCCATGGGGTCTATCAAGTAGAAAACTACCCACAAATTTTGCTGAGGAGCCAAATTTAAGAACAACGGCAAAGATGATCGGCGGAAAAGCGCCCCGGCCGTGGCCCTGGCACCGACGAGGTCATGCCGTTTCGCCGACCAAGCTTTCCAAAGGAATACCGAGCCCGCGATGGAGCTTACGGACCATCGCGAGCGTCAAGGGACGCTTGCGATTGAGCACCTCCCACACCCGGGAACGGCTCCCGATATAGGGTTCCAGATCTTTTGGCGTGAGGCCCCTGGCTTCCAACGCGAACTGAATGGCTGCGGCTGGGCTTGGGGGATAAATCGGATGATGCTTGGCTTCATAGGCATCGATCAAGGTAATGAGCACATCCAAGCGATCACCCTTGGGCGTATCGATCTCCGCGCCCCATAGACGCTCAATCTCAACGAGCGTCGCCGAATAATCCGCTTCCGTCTTAACGGGTCGGATCTCCATCACACTGTCTCCGCGTTGATTTGGTCATAGTGGACGTGGGTTCCGATAAATCTAACGAACACCACCTGCCGCACATAATCTATCGCCACCACCAAGCGGTACTTATTCCCTGCGATAGTGAATACCGCCCTGCCGCCTTTGAGGATGCTGGCGTTGCGAAACTGTTGCTTTACCTCGTTTGGCGTCTTCTTCCACGCCCGTTTCAGCACTTCGTGGTGCCATGCTTCGAGAGGTTCCTTGGCATCGTCTCGGGTGCGACAATTTGTCGCATTTACTCGCCGTTTAATTTCGGCCATGATCCAGACCACTGTTTAACTTTAAGAACAACCGCAAAGGGAGGACATCGTGCGCCCCGAGAGTCTCATTCGCCCCGTGCTCTTAAGCGGATATGCTTCGTTGCTCAGTCTTTTGGTTGTGCCACGGCCAACGCTGCAGAGCCAAGCCCAACATCCGGTGCTGAGACCACGCCGAGCGCGGTCGTGCTGCCGGAGATGACGGTGACCGCGAGGCCGGAGCCTGCGACCGGCTACAGCGTCCCGAATGCCACCTCCGCCACCAAGACCGACACGCCAATTTTTGATACGCCAGTCTCGATTCAGGTGATACCGCGCGAGCTGTTGGATGACCAGCAGGCTTTTACCGCCCAGGAAGCGCTGAAAACATCTCCGGTATCCGGCCGGATTTCTCGTCCGGCGGGCCGTTCAACCAGGCGTTCCATCTTCGTGGGTTTTCGACCGAGTGGAATACCGTGGGCTCGTTAGCTTATCGGGAGGGCGTGCGGCTCAAAGCACCCACACCTTTCGCAAGCTTGGAGCGCATCGAGCTCCTCAAAGGCCCCGCAACCGTATTGTACGGTCAGGCGGTGCCGGGCGGGATCATCAACTACATCCCGAAAGATCCGTTAGCGCATCCCTATTATTCGCTGCAGCAGCAGTTTGGCTCCTATGACCTCTACCGCACGAGCGTCGATGCCACTGGCCCGATTAACGACACCGGTTCCCTCCGCTACCGGTTAAACCTCGAATACGTTAATTCGGGCTCCTTCGTTGATGAGATTTTCGCCGATGTTATCGACGTGGCCCCCACATTGGCCTGGGACATCACGCCGGGCACCCAAGTAGAACTCGAGTTTCAGTTCAACGAGCAAGACTACAGGACCGATCAGCGTATACCGGCCATCGGCAATCGGCCGGCCGATCTCCGTCGGGGCATCAATCTGATGGACGGGATCGAGCACGCGACAGAGGGTGTGGGTCTGGTCGATATCGACCTGAACCATCGCATAAACCAGGCATGGCAGGTTCGCCTCAAGGGCCTATATGCACAATATGATTTGGATGCGGATGACGGGGTTTTCCCGACTGGCCTCGATGAAAGCACTGGGGAGCTGTCCCGCAGTAGCTTTGAAGAGGACGATGACGGCGAGGTGGGCTTCTTCTCAACCAATCTAATCGGGAAGCTGCATATCTTCGGGATGAAACATACGTTGCTGATAGGCAGGGACTACTATAACGAGGACACCGAGTCGATCATCGCCTTTCCGGACAACACTTCGATTAATATCTTCAACCCCGTTTTTGGTCTAGCCACGCGTACCGAGTTTACCCCGGACAATACGGATTCGTTTCCCGACTGGAACAAATGGTGGGGCGTGTACATCCAGGATCAGATCGACGTGCTCGACAACTTGCATCTGCTGCTGGGTGGTCGGTACGACGATGCCGAGTGGTTTTTTAACGTAGAGGGCAGCGTTCCTCCCAGCGAGGATTCTGCGGTAAACCCGCGCTTTGGATTGGTGTATCAGCCCTGGCAATGGCTGGCGCTCTATGGATCCTACTCGGAGTCCTTCGAGCCAAGGGGCGGTTCTCAATCTCCAGAGACCTCACACCAGTATGAGGTTGAGATCTCATGGGTGGACGGCTGAGTGCCACGCTTGCCTTCTATGAGCTGACCAAGAGCGATATAGAGACCGACAATCCCAATACGCCGGACGACCCTACTGACCGACTAACGATAGGCGAGGCCCGAAGCCAAGGGATCGAGCTCGATATCTTGGGTCGGGTCACGGATAAGCTAAGTGTCATTAGCGCTTACGCCTATACCGATACCGAGATCCTGGAGGACATTTTTGGCCGCGAGGGTAATCGTTTAGAAAACGTTCCACGACACGCGGGTAGTATGTGGGCGAGATACGATCTAACCGAGCAATTTTCCGTGGGGGCCGGTGTGTATGCTGTCGGCGAACGGGAAGTGGACCAGGATAACACCGCCCAGATGCCGGGATATGTGCGAGTGGACGCGATGGCCGCCTATCGATGGAAGATCCGCGGCAGCCGTCTGACCGCGCAGGTCAATATCAACAATCTGCTGGATAAGGAGTACTTCGTCACCGCAGGGAGCCGGAATGACATTCGGTTCGGCGATCCCATCACCGTGCTCGGGTCACTGCGGCTGGAGTATTGATGATAATGAATACAATCAGTCCCGGTTTACGCCTCCGTTCCAAAAGATCAAGTGCAAGCAGGCTTTCTTCGGCATTGGCAGCGAGCGCGACAACCTGCGGGACGGGTTGCAAGGAGTATTTCGAAAGCACCGATCCCTTCTTAAACATTCATCCCAGGCTGGGCATTTTCCCCGGTGCGTCATTGACCGCCATCGGTACGTTGCGAGTAGAGTTTTAGTCCGACAAAGTAGCAATCCCATGCTCGAAGCCATTCAACTCACCAAGAAATACAATGGCGTAACCGCCTTGTATGCCTTGGACTTGCAGATCGCGCCGGGTGAGATCTTCTGTCTCTTGGGGCCAAACGGGGCGGGCAAGACGACGACCATCAACCTGTTCCTGAATTTCGTACGTCCCGACGCCGGAGCGGCCAAGGTCAATGGCCTGGAGGTGGCGGCCCACCCTTTAGAGACCAAGCGGGATCTGGCCTACATACCGGAGCAGGTGAACCTGTACCAGAACCTCTCGGGGTTGGAAAACCTGGAGTACTTCAGCGCCCTGGCCGGCCAAGACTACGGGCGGGCGGAGTTGCTGCGCTTTCTCATCGAGGGCGGGCTGCTCGAGGGGGCGGCCGATCAGAGGGTCGGCACCTATTCCAAGGGCATGCGCCAAAAGGTCGGGATCGCCATCGCCCTCGCCAAGAAAGCGCGGGCACTGCTCCTCGATGAGCCGACCTCGGGCCTTGATCCGCAAGCGGCTTACGAGTTCTCGCAACTGCTGCGCAAGCTCGCCGCCGATAACATCGCCATCCTCATGACTACCCACGATCTGTTTCGAGCGCGCGAGGTGGCCTCCACGGTCGGCATCATGAAACAAGGGCGTCTGGTCGCGACCTTCCCGATCGGGGAGTTCAGCCATGTCGATCTGGAAAAGCTCTATCTGGAGCACATGCGATGAGCGCCGTCATCCGCTGGACCGTACGAAAAGAGCTTAAGGAAATGCGCCGCGATCGGCGCCTCATTTGGGCTTCCGGCATCGCGCTCGCTCTGCTGCTGGTGGCCGTTGGGATCAGCGCTCAGCATTGTCAGACGCTCGCCCGGCAGAAGGCCCAAGCGACGGCGGCCGAACGTGCTCGCTGGCTGGGCCAAGGGGAGAACAATCCCCACGGCGCCGCCCATTACGGGATCTACGTATTCAAACCGCAAACCTCACTCATGGCCTTTGATCCCGGCATCGAGACCTTCGTCGGGGCAAGCGTCTGGCTCGAAGCCCACAAGCAGAACGAGTTTGTCTACCGGCCCGCGCAAGACGCAGCTCCCGTGCAGCGTTTCGTCCAATTGAGCCCGGCCGCAGCGGTGCAGATTTTGGGACCGCTGCTCATCATTCTGCTCGGCTTCGGCGCGCTTGCCGGCGAGCGGGAGCAGGGCACATTGCGCCAGATCTTGAGCCAAGGTGCCGATGGGCCCCGCTTACTGACCGGCAAGGCGCTCGCGCTGGCGGCTGTGCTGCTGGCGATCCTCGCTCCGGCGGCGGGCGCCGCGCTCATGAGCGGCTTGACGTTCGGCCTTACTTTTTCCGGCTTGCGGCTCCTGCTTATGGTCTTGGCCTATGCGCTTTATCTGGGAGCGTTCTTGTTCCTGACCCTTGCCGTCTCGGCCTGGACCGCCTCGGCCCGCTCCGCGCTGGTTATTCTGCTCGCATTTTGGGCCGTCAACTGCTTCCTCGCCCCGCGCGCGGTCGCGGAGCTCGCGGAGACGGTTCACCCCTTGCCGAGCTCCGTGGAGTGGAAGAACGCTATGCAGACCGAAATGGCGCCGGGCCACGCCGTAGAAGTCGAGGAGCGCCTCAAGGCCGAGCTGCTGCAACGCTACGGTGTCCGCAAGGAAGAAGATCTGCCGGTCAACTGGCGCGGGATATTGTTACAGCAAGGTGAGGAGGCCAATTATCCCATCTTCGATAAGCACTACAACCGGCTTTTCGAGGGGATCCGCGGCCAGGATGGGATGTATCAGTGGGGGGCCATGAGCGCTCCCTTGCTTGCGCTGCAAAGCCTGTCGATGGGGCTCGCCGGCAGCGACTCGGAGCACCACCGCCGTTTCGTGGTGGCGGCGGAGGAGCACCGGCGGGTCATTCAGAAAACGGTTAATGATGAGCTAAGCCTCCACCCGGAGAAGGACTGGGGGGATTATCAGGCCGGCCCAGATCTCTGGGCGCGGGTGCCGGCTTTTCATTATGAGCCACCGCCTCTGAGCAGCCTTCTGTGGCACTATGTCCCCGCCGCCTTTTTGCTTTCGGCCTGGTTTTTGGTGGCCGCGTGGCTGGCCCTGCGCGCGGGGCGGGATCTCAGACCTTGAGGGTCCACCTCTCACGTATACCCTCATATTCCTTCCCCCTGCCAGAGGGAAGGAATATGAGGGTGAATCATGGTGACCGCCTACTAGGAGTGAGCCCCCGATGTTGATCACGCAATGCAAGCATGAGCTGCGGCAACTGGCGGCAGATCGCCTGCTCTACGCGTTGATCGTGTTGTTCGCCGTCCTCATCGCGTACGGTCTGTGGAACGGCGAGCGTTGGGTGCGGTTTCAAGAGCGGGCCATCGCCGCCGCCCATCAGGAGGAGGCGAGCGCTGTCACGCGGGCAAAGCAGCAGGCGGAGCGCATCCGGCTCGGCCAGGAGAAACCGCGCTGGTGGTCCAGTGCAAGCGATCTGCGCGGCTTCCTGTGGTATCACCTGGTGAGCTACGCGGTCAAACCGCCGGCGCCGCTCGCAGCCCTTGCGGTGGGACAGAGTGATCTCTATCCCTATTTGCTTAAAGTCGACCCCGGCGCCAAGGCCGGCTTCAGCACCGCTTATGAAACCGCCAATCCCAGAAAGCTGTTCCTCGGCCCCTTTGATCTCGCGTTTGTGATCATCTACCTCTTGCCGCTGTTCATCCTGGCACTCTCCTATGACCTCCTGGCGGCTGAGAAGGAATCGGGTGTTCTGAGTCTGTTAGCCGCTCAACCGGTCTCCCTGCTCAGGATCGTGCTCGGCAAGATCGGCTTTCGCTTAAGCTTTATCCTGCTCCTGATCGGCGGCTTGTTGGGTGCGGCGCTTGCCTTGACCGGCTTCGGTAGCAGCGCGCCAGAGTTGCTCTGGCGATTGCTCGGCTGGTTTGGCGTCGTCGCCGCTTACGCGATATTTTGGTTTTTCCTTGCGATGCTGGTGATCGCGTACGGGGGGCGCAGCGCGACCAACGCCCTGGCCCTGGCGGCGCTGTGGCTGGTCGCGGTGGTGCTGGTGCCGGCCGGGGTCAATCTCTGGATCACGACGGCCTATCCCTTGCCTTCGCGCACAGACTATGTGAAAACGCTGCGCGATACGGGGGACGAAATCTACGAGCAAGAGACGCAGATCACAGAGCGCTTCTTTGCCGATCACCCGGAGCTTAAGCCACAGAAGGCCGAGGAAGGCGAGGCGGGGTGGGTGATCGGCGAGATGGAACGAGATCGCAGGCTGCAAGCAGTCGAGTCAGCATTCACCGGCCAGTTGCAAAGACAGCAGGATCTCGCCGAGCAATTGAAGTTTCTCTCGCCCGCGCTCCTGGTCCACAGCGCCTTTCTCGATCTCAGTGGTACCGGCATGGCGCGGCACCGGCAATTCCTCGCCCAAGTGGATACCTACCATGCGGAGCTTCAGGGCTACTTCAACCCCAAGCTCATTAAGGGCGAGTATGCCTTCAGCAGCTATGATGCAGTCCCCCGCTTTCGCTATCGCGAGGAGCCCGCACGCGATCAGGCACAGCGGCTCGGGGCCGATATGCTGGGACTTCTCATCCCGGCGCTGCTCACCGCCTTGCTCGCCGGCCTCGCCCTGCGCCGCTATCCGGTGGTCAGTGGTCAGAGCTTGTGAAAAAATCTGCTGCGCTCGGGATCTCACGTTCCGGCGGTGCTCGGAATCCTCATGTATGCGATATACACTCCGGTTGCTCGTCCCATCCTTGGGACTCGCCCCTGCGGGGCTTGCGCGCCGTTTCGCTCCCGGCGAAACGGTCCTGCGCTCCGGCGGAACGCGACCTCCCGTCGCTCGCGACGGTTTTTTCACAAGCTCTCAGTGAATTCCGAGTCCGTGCCCACCGCTGGCAATGACACTTCTTGCCTCAGCCAGTGGGTTTCGCAGTACGGAGGTGCCCTCTTGCGCTTTTTTAGGCGCCGTTTCCCATGCGAGGAGACCGCGGCGGATCTGGCGCAAGAGACCTTGTTGCGCGTGCACGCGTAATACCCGCACGACGCCGGCACAAAACCTGCCGGCGCTGACCTTCAGCATTGCCCGCCGGGTCGCCGTCGATCAGCGCCGGCGGCAGGCTTGGCGCGCACGTCACGAAACAGTCGATCCCTTTCTGGACGCCGTACCCTACGAAGGCCCCGGCCCTGATGAAGCGGTCATCGCGGAGGAAGCCTGGCGCCATGTCCAAAAGCGCTTGGACGAGCTACCCGTCGATTGCCGTACCGCCTTCGTTCGCAGTTCCTTTCACGGACTCACCTATGCTCAGGTCGCCCATCACTTAGGCGTCTCCGAGCGCATGGTGGCCAAGCACATCGCCCGTGCGCTGCGCCATTGCCGGGCGAGCCTGGGATCTTCGTAGCCTTCAAATCGGCGATACGCCGGCGCTGGCGGGGTTCAGTATTTCTCCTGCCGTGCGTCTTATAGGATCATAGGAGTTTGTGAAAAATCGTCGCGAGCGAAGGGAGGTCGGTGGAGACTGGAGACTGGAGACTGGAGACTGGAGACTGGAGACTCTGGAGGCTGGAGGCTGGAGGCTGGAGGCTGGACTCCTCAAGCCTCAAGCCTCAAGGCTCCAGCCCGCCGAGCACCGCCGGAACACGAGATCCCGAGCGCAGCAGATTTTTTCACAAACTCGGAGCACAGCACCACCCCCGATGCCATCATGCCGCAAGACCCAAAAAACAACCTGCTCGTCGATGAAGCCATAGAATGGGTGGTGCTGCTGCGCTCCGGCCGCGCAACCCCGGCAGATCATGCGCGCTTTGCCGAATGGCAGGCGCTGAGCCCGGAACACACCGAAGCGGTCAAGACCGCCAAAGGGCTTTGGGGGATCATGCACCTGGCGATCGAGGCGGAGGGGCTTCCGGTGAGCCCTCATGATGGGTATCGCTGCGCTCAACCCATCCTACAGCGGTGGCTACAGCGCTGACGTTGGCCGGCCTTCGCAACGGCAGCGCTCCTCTTGGTCACGGCGGGCATGCATGCCTTGCATGTCACCGATCTTTGGCTCAGCGATCACTACACCGGGACGGGCGAGCAAAGGGAGATCGTGCTTGCGGATGGAAGCCGCGCGTTCTTGAACACCGACAGCGCCCTGTCGCTCGAGTATACCGAGTCCCTACGGCAGGTGCGGCTGCATCGCGGGCAGGTGCTGTTCACCGTGGCCCCCAGAGGGCGCCCGCCCCTTCGAGGTGATCGCGGACGACGCGCGGGTGCGGGCTTTGGGGGCGGTTTTCGAGATCTATAAGGAGCGGGGTGGCTAGACCCGCGTCATTGTCCAGGAACACGCCGTCCGCATCCGGCGCGAAGTGAAGAGTGCAGAAGGTCCGTCGGTGCAGGTCGGCGGCGGAGAATAATTGCGATGGCGCCCCAACCGGGGGCTGGGAGCGCCTGAGCCCATCAATCTGCCAGAAACCAGCGCCTGGCAGCGCCGCAAGCTTTTTTTCAAGGACCGACCCCTGGCTCGGGTGGTCGCGGAGATCGACCGCTACCGTGCCGGCGCCATCCTCATCACCGATCCCGAATTGAAGGACCTGCGCGTTTCCGGCATCTTTCCCCTCGACGACCCCGATGGGGCGCTGGAGGCCGTGCATAAGGCCCTCGACCTCGATCTGACCCGAATAAGTCCCTGGCTCGTGTTATTGCACGATTAGCCTCGGGCGGGCTTGGGCGAAAAAAATTCCCTCGGGCGGTTCATGATCGTTCCCCTCATGCGACTTAGCTCATAGGAGCACGGGAGCAAACTTTTGTGGACCACCCGTCACCACCCATGCGTCGGAACCAGAAAAGACCGTTCCGACGCTCCATCCATGCGGGCTTATGAAATTTATTCAAGGACCGGGGCGGGTCGAGTTATTCGGGTGCGCCTTAAGCCACTCCTTGAGCGCTTCATCCATGCGCGTCTGCCAACCGTCTCCCATCGCCCGGAAGTGCTCCAACACCTCACGAGACAGGCGTACGGTGATGCGTTCCTTGGTTGGCGCTTGCTGCGGCCCACGCCTCCGCGTGGCCAGCTTGGCCTGGAGCGATTCCGGCAAGGCCGAGAAGCGCACGGCGTCCTGCAAGTCTTTCTTGGTCAACTCGCGGACTTCGCCTTTCTCATCGGTCAACGGTAAGCGTTTTACCATATTTTCTTGCCTCTCTCAGGTTTGCCCTGCGAAAACTGATCACGCGAATACCGCGCTCGGTCTCCACAAAACACAGAATGTGTAAGCGGCCATCCAGGTGGCCAACGGCGATGTGGCGGGTTTCACCATAATCCCGCCGGTCGTCCACCAAGAAGCCTGCCGTTTCGAAATCAAACTCCGCTACCCGCTCAAAGGAAAGCCCGCGTTCACGGATATTCTTTTCGTTCTTGACGGACTCGAAAGTGATTTCCACGGATCAGATTGTATGCACAATCTAACTGAGTCACAAGGTGTAGATGTCGTGCGGTGGATTCCCGGTGGTTTCATGAAGAACTTCCAGCCGCTAGGAGCCTGTCGGACTTAGGTTGAACACCAAAGCCATAACGTGCGTGTTGAGCGCCAAAATCGAGGTTCGGGTGGTCATCAAGGCAATCGACTCCGTGAGTTGATGATGGACAGACTCTTC
>JBOIEG010000034.1:0-4149 GCA_050740915.1 Gammaproteobacteria bacterium
AATAAAGCCCTGGATGCTTCGTCTGCCATGAGGGATACCGTTGCTTCAGTTGTGTTCCCGCTATTTTACCAGCTCCCTTCTCATCATTCCCCTGTCCCAGGAGGTTTTTTCACAGCCTCTCAGAGGATGCTGCTCTCTCGCCTGCATGGCCATTGCCAGCATCTGATCGATCACTTCAGGCTCCTCGGCAAACATTCCCAGGAAGACATCCTCTTCAATCGCGGTCGATCCGAGGTTCTCGATCATCTCTCTGAGCAGCTGCTCCAGCGTACAATGACGGGCCTGCGCCAGCCGCCTGGCGCGCTCGATCGTGTGCGAGTCGAGCTCGATCTCTATTCTGTCCATGGTCGGTCCTCCGCTTTCACGCGAGTGTTGCGCCAAGGGCCTTATGAGGGAGACAGCGGATCTGGCTACCCCTCGCCATGCCCAACGACAAGGGGATCATATCAAAGGGACCTCACCGTCTGCACGGCCAGAGCACCCTGGTCTCGAAACCCACCCGCGGCTGCTGCGGGACCAAGGTGGCCCAAGGCGTGGACGGACCCCTGTACGCCACCACCCGCGGCCAGTCGATGGAGCTGAAGGACTCGGTCGATGCGGTGCGCGATCACTTCGTCGCCGTCTCGCGCGACGGGGGAACGAACTGGTCGGCGCCGGTCAAGTTCCATGACGACCGCTTCAAGATCTCCGGCTGTCTCGACATCACCCCGGGGCTCGCCGTGGACTCGAAGGGCCGGCTGCACGCCGCCTGGTACACCGGCACCGAGCGCCATCCCGGCGTCTTCTATGCCCGCTCGGACGACGAGGGCAAGGGCTTTTCCCAGCCCATCGCGCTCTTGAGCGATGACTGGATCCCCTATGGCGACGTCAAGCTCGCGCTCGACACGAGGGACAATGCCTGGGTGGCCTTCGAGGACCGGCGCGGGAACGAGGACCTGATCCAGGTCGCGATGATCTCGGCCGACGGCAAACACACGCTCACCCAGGCCTGGCCCGGCACAGCCCCCGATGTGGCGGCCGAGGGTGAGACCGCCATCGTCGCCTGGGGCACCCAGGGGCAGGGCGATGCGGAAGCGGGTGGCGGCATCGGCACGCGGGTCCTCCGCCTCCCAGAGTCCTCATGAGCCCGCTCCGGCCTGCACTCCTCGCCCTGGCGCTCCCGGCCGACGCAGAAGAACGCGCGGCGCCCGATTACAGCGCTCGCCGGCTGGGGAGCGCCGAGCCGGTGTCCCTCGGCTCGCTGCGCGGCCGGGTGGTGTTGCTCAACACCTGGGCGACCGGGTGCTCTCCGTGCCGCAAGGAGATGCCGGCCTTCGAGGCCCTGTACCGCGAGTATCGTGATCGGGGCCTCGAGATCGTGGGGGTCAACATCGACGAAGGGCAGGCCGACGAGCAGGTCGCGCGCTATATCGAAGCCAAGGGGATCGGCTTTCCCATCTGGCGCGATCCCGAGAACCGCTTCGCCAAGCGCTTCCGGGTGCTCGGTGTCCCGGAGACCTTTCTCGTGAACCGCGAGGGGGTGATCGTGCGCCACTGGCAGGGTCCCATCGATCCGCACGCGCCGGACAACCTGAAATCCATCCAGGCGGCGCTAGTGGCGCTGGCCGCGAGGCGCGGCTTGGAGGACGTCTCAGTCGGTGGCACCGCCCCAGACGACAGCCCGTAGGGCGGGTTAAGCCGAAGCCCGTGACCCGCCGAATCTGGGAGAATTCCGCGAAATGGCGGGTTACGCTTCGCTAACCCGTCCTACGACTACTATGTAACAGGCTTCATTCGAAGCGCTCCAAGAAACATCGCGCGGCGCGAAACACAAGCACGGTCTCAGCATGACAGGGGACAGTCGAGCAGCGGCCTCGGATGGTGTCGCGGCGGGGCGGAGAAAAATGCTACTTCGTGATCGCCAGCTTCACACCCAGGCCGTGCAACACCTTGAGAATGGTGTCGTAGCGCGGTTTCGCCCCCGGCATCAGTGCCTTGTACAAGCTCTCTCGTCCCAGTCCGGTATCCTTGGCGAGCTGGGTCATTCCGCGCGCCTTGGCCACGTCGCCAAGCGCCACGAGGAACAGATCCGGGTTGTTTTCTTCGAGTACGGCCGTCAGGTATTCCGCGATCGCCTCCTCATTGTCTAGATAAGCGCTTGCGTCAAACTCGCTGATCTTCTCTTTCATGACTCATTCCTCCAGATCGCGAACCATCGCCTTGGCCCGCTTGATATCACGGTCTTGCGTCGATTTGTCACCGCTGCAAAGCAGCAGGATGATCGACTCGCGACGCCGTGCGAAGTACAACCGATAACCGGGCCCTACATCCACACGCATCTCCAAAATGCCATCACCGACAGGCTTTACGTCGCCCAGATGGCCAAGCTTCACCATCTGCAACCGGGCAACGATGCGGGCCTTGGCTCGCGGATCGCGCAACTCAGCCAACCACTGGGCGAAGGTTTCGGTTTGCTGAACGGTGAACATGAGAAGAGTGTATCCTTATGGATACGTTCTGGCAAGGCGCAACCGCGGAGCCCGACAGCCCGGTAGGCCAAACGTGCGTAAGGCGGACAGGGCGGAAGCCGCCTTTTGTTGGGCTTAGGGTTAAATCTTGTGTCGTGCATTATGCCTGCATGCAAGGAGTAAAGCAGGAGCGAGCGTAGGGGACGCGTTTGATGATATAGAACAAGAATAACGTAGCGCCCGTCGATGCGAGCGACCTTACAACGACGACCTATTGAGAAGTCCTTTAGCCCACCCGATTCGTCACCGCTACGCCTCGGAAAAGCCCGCCCGGGTACACCCGCATCCCGCGCCCGCCACGCTCGCTGACGCATGGGTCGAGGGACACCGCAATGTACTTGATAAGCATCCCGCCGAGCGATGGTTGACCACCGCTCGGCGGGTGCAAGAGGCGGCCTATTTACTGCGAGTGTAGGTGAGATCCATGGACTTGAATTCCTTGCCATCAGGACCCTTCTCGGAGAACTGGTGGACCTCCCGGTCCCGACCCTCATCGCGGGACGTGATGCGCATGGTCTTTTTAGCATTAGTCATCGCATCCATGTACGAGCCGCTGTGGGTGCAGGCGCCTTTGTCGTCGCACTGCCCGGTGCTCAACATGATCCCGGTGCCCACGTTGTCGTTCCAGGTGCCCCAGAACTCTTTGGACACGTTGTCGTAGCCGGTGAGGCCGTAGCCCTCGAACGGCTTGTCCATATAGGCGCTCTTGACCTTCTCCGCCAAAACCCGGCCGCCCAGCATCAGCTCGCGCTCCACGATGCCGCTGGACTCGGTGGGCGGCTTGGTGGGGTCCATCCAGAACGTGCCTGCAAACTCCCACTTCCCCGCCTTGCTGGCCAACCACTGGTGCTGCGGCCCGGGCGTGGCCGCCTTTTCCCAAGCCTCCATCATAGCCTTCTCCTCGGCCGACATCTCGTGCTTCTGGCCCGGCTTGTCCTCCGCCATGGCCGACGCGGCGGCCACGCCCAGCACGAGAGCGAGCATGGCTACCGTTATGTTTTGCTTCATATCCTCCTCCTTTCGTGGATTGTCCCACTGTGAATAGTTACGGCCCTAGCAGTCTGTCGGACTTAGGGAACCGTAGCGAGGCGGGTGGGAAATCGGTCCATATTGTCGAGCATTTGAGGCGAATAGTGGTAACTATTTAACGAAAATGATCGACAATATGGACCGATTTCCCACCCGCCTCGCTACGGTTCCCTAAGTCCGACAGGCTGCTAAGGGCCAAAGGTTGCGTGCGAGTATAGCCAATTACGGTTACGTTAAAGCGACCAAGCCACAGAAAAAAAGCGTTACGCCATTCTACTGAAACCCTAGCGGAGATTCAGCGCATCTCACACCCAAAAGGCCGCGGCTCGCCAGCGATCACCGGCGCGGGTTGGCAGAGCGCCCCCGCAATGCTCGCTCGCGTGTGTATCCTTGTTCCAAGGGTCGAGTCTCGCAGTTCCGGCAAGAGCAAAAAAGTTACGACGGAGTAAGTCATGATCCACCAAGACTTTGATGACCGCAATAGTGTCACTAGTGTAGTGTCCCTTAAATAACTTTACAGTTAAGCCGCCTTCTTTTTTCCCTCGGGGCAGGGTGGATCTGGGCTTGATCTGCTCCATCTTGACCCGCGCCCGCTCGATCTTCTTGATGATGT
>JBOIEG010000035.1:0-8523 GCA_050740915.1 Gammaproteobacteria bacterium
CCCGCATCAGCTGGGCCCGGCTGCTCAAACGGGTATTCGATATCGATATTGAGCACTGCCCAAACTGCGGGGGTACGCTGACGATCATCGCCGCCCTCCTTGACCCCACCGCCATCGCCCAGATCCTTGTATGTTTCCTCGGTTTGTCCGCCCGCGCACCACCGCGGCGACCCGCCCGGTCAGACCACCCCCGCGCAACGGCCTGATCTCAAACCGACACCCGACTCGCTCCGGTTCAGCCCCCTGAGCCGACCGCCCCCTTCGCTCCACGCTCCTCAAAGCACAAAAACGCTTCGATATTCGATGCCTGACTCGGTCGAATGGCCGGACTCGCCCCCGATCCAAGACCCAGATCTCGCGTCATTGACCACTAACCGGTTCAGTGCTAACTTCCTTCTTCACGAAAAAGGGCTTTTAAAAATACTATTTGCTGTTCGGTGGTCTTCATGAGCCCGATCTCGGCGGTCAGTGCCGAGCCCGCCCTTCCTGCGAACAAGAGGGCGCTGACGACCGGGCCGATCTCGCGCACCAAGGACAACGCCACCATGATGCCGAGCGAATCCGCGGCGCCGAAGTCGACCAGGGTATTGTAGCCCTGCAGCGCCAGCACCATCCCGACGAAGAGCCCCGAGACCACGGTAATGATGATCGACAGGACCCCGACGGCATACACCTGGTAGAGGAGCAGACGCACCCGATACAGGGACTCGGGGACCCCGAGGAGCGTGTAGGCCAGGAACACATGGGCGCGCCCGAGGCGCTCGCAGAACCCTAGCGCCTCGCATCCGAGCGCGCGCAGGGCCCCGATCATGTACGGGAACTCACGCCGCCGAGCCCCCCTGGAGGTCCTCGGCGTAATCGGGGGCCGGGTAGTGAAAATGCACCGGGCCGTCGGGTGATCCGTCCAGGAACTGCCGGACCCACTCGGAACGGGTCTCGGCGAGCGTCTGAGGCGTGCCCTGGCCCACCACGGTTCCGCCCGAGATGATGTACAGATAGTCGGAGATCGAGGCGGTCTCCACGACGTTGTGCGAGACCACGATGCTGGTGACCCCGAGCGCCTCGTTCATGCGCCGGACGAGGCGCAGCAACACGCCCATGGAGATCGGGTCCTGGCCGGTGAAGGGTTCATCATAGAGGATCATCATGGGGTCCAGGGCGATGGCGCGGGCCAGCGCCACCCGCCGGGCCATGCCGCCCGACAGCGCCGCGGGCATGAGGTCGCGGGCGCCGCGCAGCCCCACCGCCTCGAGCTTCATGAGCACCAGGGTGCGGATGAGGCGTTGGGGCAGATCGGTGTGCTCGCGGAGCGGAAAGGCCACGTTGTCGAAGACCGAGAGATCGGTCAGGAGCGCACCGCTCTGAAACAGCATCCCGATGCGCTTGCGCAGCGCCAACAGCGTGGCACGTGACAGGCTAGGCACCTCCAGCCCGTCCACCACCACGCTTCCGGATCGAGGCCGGATCTGGCCGGAGATGATCCGCAAGAGGGTGGTCTTGCCGCAGCCGCTCGGCCCCATGATGGCCACGACCTTGCCGCGCGGGATTTCGAGGTCCACATGGTCGAAGATGGCGCGCTGGCCATAGTGGAAGGAGAGATCGCGGATGCGTACCAGCGGTTGCTCCAAAGGCGTCTCTTTCAAGCCTCCCCTCCCTTGTCACAAAGGGCGTGATTCTCGGTAACTCGCACCCGAGCGTCAACCGAGTGGGCCGGGTGGCAGCCCGCGGCTCGCCAGGCTATCCTAAACGGATCCGGCTCTGGCGAATTGAGAGGAGACGACGCATGAACAAGAAGCTGTGGCTGATCCCCACGGTATTCATCGTAACGCCCCTAGGTGGGCGCTGCGATCGTGCCGATGGCCGCGCCAGCCCGAGAAGAACGGTGGTGGCGGGGCGCGCATCGCCTGTGGCGTCGCGAAGTAGCTAGTGGCGGTTCGTCCCGAACTGGATGAGCCAGCCGCGGCGACCCCGGGCGCGGCCGATCCGTGCCTGCCTGCCCTCGCATCGCAGCCGGGTAGGGGAGGGTGGCTCAAGACCCTACCGCTCTATCTCCTGCCGCAGCACCTCTGCTCGCGGCTCATGTACCTCGCCACGAGGGCGCGCTTCCGGCCCTGGAAGGACTGGCAGATCCGGTGGTTCGTCGCGCGCTATGGGGTCGATCTGGGCGCCGCGCAGACGGCGGATGCGGCCGCCTATCCGCACTTCAACGCCTTCTTCACCCGTGCGCTTCGTCCCGGGGCGCGGCCTGTGGCCGGAGACTCGAACGCGGTTTGCTCCCCGGTGGACGGCACCGCCTACCACGCCGGGGAGATCGTGGCCGGGCGCCTGTTTCAGGCCAAGGGCCGCGACTATACCCTGTCCGAGCTCCTGGCCGGCGACTCTGGATGGGTGCCGCGCTTCATGGCCGGACGTTATACCACCCTCTATCTCGCGCCCCGGGATTATCATCGCGTTCACATGCCGATCGCAGGAAGGCTCAAACGCGCGATATACGTGCCGGGGCGGTTGTTCGCCGTCAACCCGCGCACCACGCGCGTCGTCCCGCGGCTCTATGCCCGCAACGAGCGCCTGGTGAGCCTGTTCGAGACACAGGTTGGACCCATGGCGATCGTCATGGTCGGCGCCCTGTTCGTCGGGAACATGGAAGCGGTCTTTCCGATACCACCCGCCGACCCCGGCTTGCGGGTCATGGACTACGATCGGCCGGGTACCACGCCAGTATGGCTGGACAAGGGTGCCGAGATGGGGCGCTTCAACATGGGCTCGACCGTGATCATTCTGTTCGGCCCCAACGGCGTCTCCTGGGCCCCGGTGCTTCTGCCGCAGCGCACGCTGCGCATGGGCGAGCCGATCGGTACCTGTTTCGCGGTGGCGACCGGGTGATCTTGGCGCGGTTCCCACTCAGTCGATCGGATCCGAGCTCGCACGGTGCCCGCTCGAAAGCGGCGTGAGCGCGTAAACAAGCACACCCACCACGGCCATGGCGCACACGATCATCGCGCCGGCGGGAAAATCCCAGCGGGCAGAGGCCATCAAGCCGAGCACATATCCAGCAGCTCCGACGCCGTAGCCCAGCCACAGGGGGGAGGAGCCGGTAGCCAGCCGGCCAGCCAGCGCGGGCACGATGAGGCTCGCAAAGACCAGATACACGCCCACCAGTTGTACGGACACGGTGACGATCGAGGCAAACAGCAGATAGAAACCGAGCCGACCCAGGCGCTCGCCGAACCCGAACCAGAACCCCAGCGCAACCGCGCTCAGCACCGCGGCCGGAGCGAGCTGCCCGGTGCCCACCCATAGGATCTGGCCGACCAGCAGGTCCTGCAGATGCTCACCGCCATGCGGATTGCCGGCGAGAAGCAGGATGCTGAGGCTCGCCGCCAGCACAAACGCGACGCCGATGGTGCCCTCCTGCACATCCGGCCAGAAGCGCTCGGACAGGCGCAGCGCCACCGCACCGGTAAACGCCGCGCCGAAGGCCGCGACTTGTACCGCCATTCCCTGCGGCTCCCAGCCGAAGAGGTCGGCGGCGATCACGCCCAGCCCCGCGATCTGGGCGATAGCGAGATCGATGAACACGATGCCGCGCTTCAACACCTGCTGCCCGAGCGGGACATGCGTAGAAAGCACCAAGAGACCCGCCAAAAAGGCCGGTCCCAGGATGGACAGATCCACGCTGCTCATGACGAGCCTGCCGCAGCCAGCAGGCGATGAATCGTGTCGTCGAACAGGCTGAACAAGTCCCTGGCCTGCTCGGTGCCTCCCACCGTACCCGGCAACATCACGGCCGGGATCTTGGCTTTCTCGGCTAGATATTCGGAGGGTCGCGCATCGTTGTAAGCGGTACGGATGATGAGTTTCGCCGGATCCTTTTGCAGTGTCGTCAGCACCTGCTCCAAATGACTTACACTCGGCTCGATTCCGGGCTTCGGTTCCAGGGCCGCCACCTCGCCCAAACCCAACCACTGGAAGAGATACGCCCAGTATTTGTGGTGCGCGACGACCTTAATGCCCCTGAGCGGCGCGGCCTCTTTCTCCCAGCGCGCGATGGCGGCCTGCCAGCGCGCAGAAAAATCCTGATGACGGCCTTGATATTCGGCGGCATGATCGGGATCAAGCTGAGCCAGACGCTCGGCTAGAGCCACTGCTACGCACGCGATATTGCGCGGGTCGGTCTGGATGTGCGGATTACCCTGCGGATGCACATCGCCTGCAGCCCGATCCAGCAGTGTCGGCACCTCCAAGCGCGGCACCAGCAAGGCCGCTTCCAGATAGCCTGGCGTGTGCGGCTGGATTTGCGGGTTGCCGGACTGACGCAGGAGGATCGGCAGCCAGCCGACCTCCAGCTCGGCGCCGGAGCAGATCAGAAGATCGGCCGAACGCACTTTGGCGATCAAGCTGGGGCGGGCCTGGATGCGGTGCGGATCCTGCAAAGCCGTCGTAGCTGTGTAGGCCTCGACCTGAGCCCCGCCTAGCTCTTCTGCCAGCGTGGCCCATTCGGGTTCGCAGGCAAACACTTTCATCGCAGCCAGCGCCGGTTCGGCAAGCCACGCGATTGCGAACGCAATTAGCGAAACAACGCTCCTTTTCATGGGATGACTCCTTAAAATTGGTGGGCGCCGTGGCTACCCAGGCTGTGCACGTACTGCAGGATGACTTGCTGGTCGCTTTCGTTATCCGTCAACTCCTGGTAGGCAAATTGCACTCGAAAGCGGCTGAATTCGCTCGGGTTGTAATCCAGCATCACGCTGTACTTGCTGGGATCGTGATCGGCATCCGGCAGCGTCTCTGCGTTGTCGCCAAGATCGAGATGCGCCGAGTGCAGCCACTCACCGCGCAGCCCGGCGCGCCAACGCGGCTGGAATTGATATACCGCCTGGAGGTAGCCACCCAACTGGTCGGAGGAGTAGCCCGAGCGGTTCGCGCCCCTCGACGCGTCCTCGGCGTCGTAGGTCAGCCTGCCGTGCTCGTCTCGCCACAGAAGCTCTCCCTGCAGCTTGAAATTGCGGTAGCTGGGATCGCCGTTGGGCGCCCATTTCCAGACGAAGTCCGCGGCGTACACGTAGCTGTCGCCATCGAACAAATTGATGACCTCGACATCGTCGAGATCGATAGCAGGCGATTCGCGGCCTTTGGGCCAGGCACCGAGCCAGGAGAGCCCCGCGCGATAGCTGTGGCTAACTTCAATGTCGCCGCCCAAATGAGCGAATAGGCCGGCCGAACCGATGCCGTTCTTGTTGCGGTCGTTGGACGGGAAGTCTTTGCCGCGTCCCAGCTCAGCGCCGAGCTCGAGGAACGTATCGGTAGGCGCCACCCAACGCAGTTGCACGCCGTCCTCGCCGTGATTGCCGGTGGCCTCGGTGCCAAGCAGGGCCTGATAGGCGATGGGGGCATCGAAGAAATCCCAGGCGTGCTGGTGGAGCTCATTTAGGTAACCGATGGCCGTGAAAAAACGGCCGCCCTTGACGGTAAATCCGTGACCCAGCCCCAGGGTCTGAAAGTAGGCCTCCTCTACGGCCACCTCCCCGCCCGGTTCGAGTGCAATCGCGGCGAAACCATAGAGATAGGGATCGATCGAGGCACTCAAAGCCAGCTCGCTTTCGGCCAGGCTGAAACCACGCTCTTCGGGGCCAATCTCCTCGGCCGAAAAAAACCCTGGCAACAAACGTGTCCCGTCCGGCGCGTGCGTGTAGGTGCCCTCGAGGATCAGGGAAATGGCCGGGTTGAAGGCATTGGCGGCGGTCGGGGCAGACGCCTGTGCAGGTTCGGCGGTCGGCGCAGGCGCAGGCGTCTCCGCAGGCGCAGCCCTCTCCGCAGCGGCAGTCCCCTGGCGACCCTCCAACTCCTCGATTCGATTTTCCAAGGCTTCGATGCGGGTCTCGTAGGCCTGCTTTATCTCCCGCATTTCAGCGCGGATTTGTTCCAATTCCGAGTGACCTGCCGTTGCAGGTTGAACGACGCCGGGCAGGCTGGCTAGGCCCAGCGCCAAGAACGTGCGATTGTACATGCCGATTCCTCGCTAGCTAGTCTAAAACGAAGAGCCGCAGGCCCCTTCGGACCCGCGGTGTTTGATTCAGATCAAGCGAGGCGTGGAGGCGCGCGTATCTGGTAGTGAAGGCGGCAGTGAACTAAGACGCTGCCCGGTATGGCAGCCGAAAAGAGGCGATCGAATTCAAGGGCGCCAAGCGCGGGCGGGTCGGGCTTGAGCGCGCCGTCCAGGTTATGGTAGCCCAGGCACTGATGACAGACCGAGCGTTCAGGGGTATCGCCCTGGCTCGTGCCGGACTTTCCCTCCTCAAGGTGCGAAAGCGCGTGCAAAACTGCGCCCTGCGTCCCAACGACCAGGAACAGGGCAAGCAGCCCGTGGACCAGGAATCGCAGCTTAGTTTGCTTCATCGATAAGGGACGGACTCACCCGCCCTGAAACGAACGTGAATGCCAGGCCCGACGATAAATCATGTCTTGAAACCTCAAGCGCCAGGCGCGTAGCGCCTGGATCAGCCGACCAATCACTGCGGGCCTAGCGTTCGCCACACCCCAGATCCTCGATCGGATCGCACCCTCGCACGAGCTGGTCCCCGATCACCGTCTACCATCACTTCGGGTGCCCGAGGCCCGTGTATTGTAATTTGACTCAGGGTAGCGCCGTAAGCGCCCGTGCACAAGACCGCAAGAAGCTGTCCGTCCTCCACGGCGGCCCCGCGGTCGAGGCCTAGACCTAGCCAAACATATTTGAAATATTGAGTCCACCGGTCGCCTGCTCCATGATCCTGCTGTCAGAAATGATCATAGAGGGAGACGACCGATGGATATCTTTGCCAAGTTGTTCGGCGGGCTGCTGGTATTCGTGTATCACTGCTTCGACCGGATCGTCGTCAACGGCTACCTTAGCGGGTTGTCACGACCCGAGCAAGTGGTGTACTTCTTCCGCGAGGTGGTCGGGGTGTCGGCGGTCACCAAAGAGGTGCTCTCGGGGCGGACCGGCGACTATCAGGGCTGGGTGGAGTCCTTCGCCCGCAACCACGAAGTCCCCATCGAGTGGGGCGAGAAGGGGGTGCGCAAGGAAAAGTACGTTCTGCGTTGGCAGCGGTCGATGGAGCGAAGGGGCCTGTTGCACGCGCTTTGCGGCCACGGCCCTTTGTTCGCTCAACGCCTTCAGTGCGGCGAGCGCAATATAGTGCCGGTTTCAAAAAACCAGCGCAGCTTCTCGCGCGTGTCGCTGCGGCCATAGCCGTCGGTCCCCAGCACTTTGTAGGTGCTCGGAACAAAGGCACGGATCTGGTCGGCGTAGGTTTTCATGTAGTCGCTTGCGGCGACCACCGGTCCTGTTCGCCCTTCCAGGCAGGACTGTACGTGACTCTTGCGCGGGCGGCTCTGCGGGTGCAACATATTCCAACGCTCGCATTCCAATCCCTCTCGCCGTAGCTCGTTGAAGCTGGTCACGCTCCACACGTCCGCGGCCACATCGAAGTCTTCCCGCAGCAGCTTAGCCGCGGCGATCACCTCGTTTAATATCGTGCCAGAGCCTAGCAATTGGACTTTTAGGGGGTGTTCGCCCGCATCCTGTAACAGATATAGGCCCTTCAGTAGGCTGGGTGCCGCGCCCTCGGGGAGCGGGGGATGGGGGTAATTCTCGTTCATCACCGTGATGTAGTAGAAGATGTCTTGGCACCCCTCATACATGCGCTTCAATCCATCGTGGATGATCACCGCCAACTCATAAGCGTAGGTTGGGTCATAGCTCACGCAGTTCGGAACCGTGGAGGCCAGAACATGACTGTGCCCATCTTGGTGTTGTAGCCCCTCCCCTTCCAAGGTAGTCCGGCCCGAAGTGCCTCCGAGCAAGAATCCCCGGGTGCGGCAGTCGCCTGCGGCCCAGATCAAATCGCCGACGCGCTGGAAACCGAACATGGAGTAAAAGATATAGAATGGAATCATTTGGATCCCGTGGAAACGATAAGAGGTGCCTGCCGCGATCCAAGAGGCAAGAGCGCCGGCCTCGTTGATCCCCTCTTCCAGGATCTGTCCTTTCTTGTCCTCGCGGTAGTACATCAGTTCGTCGTGATCTTGGGGCTCATAGAGCTGGCCGACAGAGGAATAGATGCCGAGTGGGCGGAACATCCCCTCCATCCCGAAGGTCCTGGCCTCATCGGCGATAATGGGGACGATGTTCTTGCCGACGCTTTTATCCCGCACGAGGGTATTCAAGATGCGCACAAACGCCATGGTGGTCGAAAAGATCCTTTCGCCGCTGCCTTCGAGCAGGGCGTCGAAGGTCTTTAGTGGGGGGACTTGAAGCGCTGGGGCATGTGCGCGTTTCTCGAAGATGCGCCCGCCTAGTGCCGCGCGCCGCTCACGCAGGTATTTCACCTCGGGGCTGTCCTCTGGTGGGCGATAATAGGGAATGGCCTCTAGCTCCTCGGCTGGAACCGGGATATTAAAACGGTCCCGAAATGCTTTGAGCGCGTGCAAGTCCATTTTTTTTTGCTGGTGGGTGATGTTTTGCCCTTCGCCGCCGGCGTC
>JBOIEG010000036.1:0-3587 GCA_050740915.1 Gammaproteobacteria bacterium
GGTGTGTGGCAACAACAACCTCAACACAGGGCAGACCCATCTTGCTATACAGCTACGCAAACTCAGCGAGAACTGGCAAACACCTCCCTACACTAACTACCGCGCGAGCGGTTTAGTACGTCGACCCATTGCTGCCGCTCGGTCGCGGCTCGAAATTGTGTCTCAAACCCGTCGTTGGACCGCGTTTGACCGCCGGGAAGCGGTCCTTGGTGTGCATGTTCAAGGCAAAAGCAGCGCTCAAGCCATGCCGCCGCGCTCATGGTGCGCATCGAAGTCGGCGAAGAAGACACTTTCTCAGACTAATTCGTCAAGCGCCTAACGGCCCGCGAAACCCGCATCAAGCTCTGGCTCAATCAAAAAGTCACACAATTAAAGTGATCGGACAATCACGCAAGCAAAATCGGTAGCTGTCATATTAGGTCTGAACTTCTACGTTGGATAGGGGTAGGGAACGGCGATCGCCGTCCCCTCCCTCCGAACCCGGTGTGCGGTTGTCCCGCGACGGGCTCTCAAGTCAGTTGTTTCCACCTTGGGATTGGCGCGCCGATTGATGGGCGGCGGATAGCGTGAACAGCCCAAGATCAGGGAAGTAGGCATTCGGCCAACGCTGTTCAGAGTGTGGCCTTGACCCGGACGGTGGTTCTGTCGGCGCATCATAGCCCGCAAGCGACGACGTACAAAGCCGTCGATGGAGGAGAAGGTGAACCGATGAGCATGCTGGAAATAACCATACCAACCCTTCAAGATCGGATTGAGCGACGCAATCACGGTTTGGACGGAATGTCCCCCGCAACCGAGCGGCGAGCGTCTCATCGAAAGCCACAAGTCTCTCCTCAGAAGGGGTTTCCGCTGTCTGCTGTGCGTTCGCAATAGAATATCAACACATGTATTGACTATCAATGGATAGGTTGATATTATTTTTCTATGGGAACTGGAGCCGCTGTACTACATGTGGTCGATGCGACACCGGCGCAGCAGGCGTCGGCCGAGCAAGCGCTGTTGGATCGCGTCTTCTTCGCGCTGAGCGACCCGATTCGGCGCGCCGTCCTCGACCGGCTCGGCGAGGAGGCACTGCTCGTGTCGGAATTGGCGGCGCCATTCGATGTGTCGCTGCAGGCTGTCTCGCGCCATATTCAGGTGCTCGTGCGCGCGGGCCTTGTCCAACAGGAGCGAACCGGGCGGATCAGCCGCTGTAGCATTGACGTGGCACCCATTTTCGCCGCGGCCGTTTGGATCAACCGTTACAGCAAGTACTGGCAGGCGCAGTTCGACACCTTAGCGGGCTGGCTCGATGTGATCGATCAGCGCCGCAGTCGCGCGCCCAAGCGCGCCGGGGTTAAGCGCAAGCACAAGAGGACCTCACGATGAACTACCTCGAAGGCACAAAGCAGCTTAGCGACCTACGCCAACGCATCGCCGACACCCGTCGCGAAATGCGCGCGCTGCAAGCGACAATGGAGCCGCAACCGGTCGACGACTACAGCTTTGCCAGCTCGCGGGGTGAGGTACTGCTCTCGAAACTTTTCGGCGGCAAACAAGATTTGTTCGTTATTCATAACATGGGCTCAACGTGCCCTTACTGCACGCTGTGGGCGGACGGATACAACGGCATTTATCACCACCTCGCAGATCGCGCGGCGTTCGTGGTTTCCAGTCCAGACACACCCGAGGATCAGCAACGCTTCGCGAAGAGCCGCGACTGGAGGTTTCCCATGGTCAGCCACCGCGGCAGCAACTTCGCCGAGGATATGGGCTATCGCTCAGCAAATGGGGGTTGGTTGCCTGGCGTCTCCGTGTTTCAACGTCAAGCGGGACGCATCGTGCGCGTGGCCGATTCCGGTTTTAGTCCAGGCGACGATTTCTGCGCCTTGTGGCATTTTCTGGGCCTGCTGCCTCAAGACATCGACGATTGGCGGCCACGTTTTTCCTATACGGAAACCTAGCTGCGCAACGCGCGTGCTGGATAGCTGCAATCATCACGACAGTAAGGAGATCAATATGCAAGCGCATCAGGTGGTTTCAAGGGAAGAGTGGCTGGCTGCGCGCAGGCAGCACTTGGCCAAAGAGAAGGAATTTACGCGCCTGCGCGACCAGTTGAGCCAAGATCGGCGCGCACTGCCGTGGGTCAAGGTTGAGAAAGAATACATGTTCGACGCCCCGAGCGGGAAGGAAACGTTGGCAGAGTTGTTCGGCGATGGAAGTCAATTGATTGTGTATCACTTCATGTTCGGAACCGGCTGGGCCGAAGGCTGTCCGAGTTGTTCCTTTTGGGCGGACAATTTTAACGGCATTGGAGTCCATCTGAGACATCGCGACATACAGCTCGTGGCCATCTCCAGGGCGCGGTTGGAGCAATTGGAGGCTTACAAGAAGCGGCTCGGTTGGAACTTCAAGTGGGTATCGTCCTACGGCAACGACTTCAACCATGACTACCAGGTTTCGTTCACGGCAGACGAAATGAAGCGGGGCGAGGTTTTCTACAACTTTCAGCAGCGCGCTTTTCCAAGCGAGGAGGCACCCGGGATCAGCGCCTTCTACAAGAACGAACAAAAAGAGGTGTTTCATACGTACTCGTGCTACGCCCGCGGGCTGGACATGTTAAACGGCGCTTACCATTACATGGATCTGGCACCTAAGGGTCGTGATGAAGCGGACTTGCCATACACCATGGCGTGGCTTCGTCGTCATGATCAGTACACCGATTGACGTTTGAAGCTACGATTCGCTCGGGTGGGTGGATCGAAGCTGGAGGGACTCTATGTGTCCTGTGTGCATGACCACCGTGGCGTTGATTGCCAGCGGTGGTGCTTCAGCGGGCGGACTAGCGACGTTAGTCGTGAAAGTGGTTCGCGCAAGCACGAGCCCGATGGGTGTTGCGACGAGGGACGAGGCGAAGCAGGCTGCGCTACGACGGAACGCTAGGTCATAAAGATCCTTTGAGAAAGCTCGCGGGCCGAATCGCGCGAAACAGATAAGCCGGCAGCGCCGGTGGCGACTGTCCAGCCTGGCAGCATACGGCGGCTGGCGAGCAAGGTTCATTTGCCTTGCCGGGTTGCATACCCGAAAGCCGGCATTCACGAACGTCGGCTTACTTTTGGCGCAGAACTGACACTTATGGCCGGTACGCGACCAGCGTCGACCTCCTTCTCGGCTCGTACAACTGGCTCGACCTGACGCCCTTCGGCCGCCAGGAGGAGTGGGAGGACTCGCCGGCAGGATGGCCGCAAACCCCGACGCATGGGTGGCTTCGCCACCACGACCGCTATGGCGACAACGTCAAGGAATCGGAGTCCTGGTGCAATTCGCAAGCCTAGTCTCAGGCCATACTTACTGACTGACTAACCGATGTTCTGCTGATCGTCGTGTCGATTTCGCGAAAGCCCATTCGACTTATACGTAAGGCCTGTGATTAACCGTTTGCAGGCGTCGAGCAACGCGGTTCTAATCCCAACCCTAATTTAAAGGCCTCCTCCGCAGAATTTGTAGGTACTGATCTGAGGCGTATTTATGCATCTGATTCATTACTTGGAATAAAGTTACGTTCTATAGGTCCGAAATTTTGGGTATCAAAAAATCTGTTGGGCTGT
>JBOIEG010000037.1:0-14541 GCA_050740915.1 Gammaproteobacteria bacterium
TCGACCAAGCTATCGCGTTTCTCGGCGCTAACGCTCAGCGCGCACACCCCGCACGCGACACCCAAACCGGACGCCTGCAACTGGGCTTAGAACCCGTTTTCGGTGGGCCTTAAGTACCTAACCTATAAGGAGAAACTATCTAAAGGGCACTTCGAGGAGTTGCGATGTATAATTGCTGTTGTGGGGAAAATTGCTTTGTAGGTGATTTTCCCCGTTCAAGCACGGAGGGCGCAGATAGTGGTTGAATCGACCCGATATCGCACTTTCGCCTACCCAGATCGGCCATCGCAATGAGGGCATCGACTGCGCCCAGAGCCATGGGCATACCAGGAAGGCAAACGTTCCGCCGTTGCGGTGTAGCTTTGCGCGTGATCGAGCATGCATCGTCGTGAAGGAGGTGAAGCGGTGAGTAGGGTAGCGAGTTTTGAGATCCACTATACGGGATATCTGGATCACCATGGGGAGCTGGCCGGCAAGGGAGCCGATATTCCCCGTGATCCCGAGGCGCTTATTGCCTATTATCGCATCATGGTGCTAACCCGCACCTTCGATACCAAGGCAATCGCCTTGCAACGCACCGGAAAGCTGGGCACCTATGCTTCTTCGCTGGGGCAGGAAGCCATAGGGGCGGTGGTGGGCACACTGATGCGGCCAGAGGATGTCCTCTTGACTTCGTACCGCGAGTACGCTGCACAGTTTTTGCGCGGTGTCTCGATGGTCGAGATCCTGCGCTACTGGGGCGGCGATGAACGCGGTATGGACTTCGAAGTGCCACGTCAAGACTTTCCCATCTGTGTCCCCGTCGCGAGCCATGCCTGCCATGCAGTGGGCGTTGCCACGGCTTTTAAGCTGCGTCGTGAGCCGCGGGTAGCCGTGTGCATAGTAGGCGACGGCGCGACCTCGAAAGGCGATTTCTATGAAGCCATTAACCTCGCCGGCGTCTGGGACCTGCCGGTGGTGTTCGTGATCAACAACAACCAATGGGCGATCTCGGTTCCGCGCCGCGCGCAGAGCGCAGCGCAGACTTTGGCGCAGAAAGCGATCGCCGCCGGGATGCCCGGCGAGCAGGTGGACGGCAACGACGTGATCGCCCTGCATGAGGTCATATCTCGCGCCCAGGATAAGGCCCGCGCAGCTTCCGGCCCTACCCTGATCGAGGCCTTGACTTACCGATTGTGTGACCACACGACAGCCGATGACGCCACGCGCTACCGCAGCAAGGAGGAGGTCCGCGAAGCCGAGGAGAAGGAGCCGATCGGGCGTTTGCGCCGCTACCTGACGCGGGTAGGGGCGTGGAACACGGAACAAGAAGCCCAGCTACTGGCGGAGTGTACGGGTGAGGTGGAGGCCGCGGTGAAAACCTATCTCGCCGCACCGCCCCAGCCGCTCACGGCCATGTTCGACTACCTCTACGCCAAGCTGCCAAGGGCGCTGCAAGAGCAGCGCGCGGAGCTTGAACGTGCTGGAGGCCCCAATGACTGAAGTCAATCTGGTGGAGGCGGTCAATCTGGCCTTGGCCCGTGAGATGGCGGCCGATGAAAGGGTGGTCGTACTGGGTGAAGATGTGGGAGTCAACGGCGGGGTGTTTCGGGCGACGGCGGGCCTGTGCGAGCAGTTTGGGAAGGAGCGCGTCTTAGATACCCCTCTCGCGGAGACCGTGATCGCGGGTATGGCCATCGGGATGGCCGCTCAGGGCCTAAGGCCGGTCGCCGAGATCCAGTTTATGGGCTTTATCTACCCGGCACTCGATCAGCTGTTAAACCATGCCACTAGACTGCGCACGCGCACCCGGGGACGGCTTGGCTGCCCCATGGTGTTGCGTACCCCATACGGCGGGGGGATCCATGCCCCGGAACATCATTCGGAAAGCACCGAAGCTTTGTTCGCGCATATCCCGGGCTTGCGTGTGGTGATCCCCTCCTCGCCCGCCCGCGCCTACGGTCTGTTGCTCGCAGCCATTCGCGATCCCGACCCTGTGGTGTTCTTAGAGCCTACGCGCATCTATCGTCTGGTGCGGCAAGAAGTGGAGAATGACGGTGAGGCGTTGCCTATGGATGTCTGCTTCGTGCTGCGCGAGGGCACTGACCTGACCCTGGTCGCCTGGGGGGCCATGACCCATGAGACCCTGGCGGCAGCG
Organism: Gammaproteobacteria bacterium; assembly: GCA_050740915.1. Classification (GTDB taxonomy): domain Bacteria; phylum Pseudomonadota; class Gammaproteobacteria; order JBOHHR01; family JBOHHR01; genus JBOHHR01. Next base: position 2,138 of record JBOIEG010000037.1, read on the forward strand.
GAAGCCTTAGAAGCCGAGGGCATTAACGCGGAAGTCATCGATGTCGCGACGATCAAGCCTTTGGACATTGAGACCATCTTGGCCTCTGTGGAAAAAACGGGACGTTGTGTCATCGTCCACGAAGCGGTACGGACCTGTGGTGTAGGAGCCGAGATCGCGGCGCAGTTGGCGGAAAAGGGCTTGTTGTCCCTGTTAGCGCCTCTACAGCGCGTCACGGGCTACGACACGGTGATGCCCCTCTATCGAATGGAGGCTCACTATATCCCCAGCGTAGAGCGCATTGTGGCCGCGGTCCACAACGCCATGGCCTATGCGTGAGGGCCGAGCGAGATGGACATCTTTAAGTTACCGGATCTGGGCGAAGGGCTTATTGAAGCCGAGATTGTAAAGTGGCTGGCGGCACAAGGCGATGAGGTCAAAGCCGATCAGCTCCTAGTCTCGGTGGAGACTGCCAAAGCGATCGTCGACATTCCGAGTCCCCAGAGCGGCCGCATCCATAGGCTCTACGGGGAACCGGGCGATATCATCCACACCGGGGATCCTCTGGTTGAGTTTGCAGTGGAAGGCAAGGCCGATAAAGGCTCGGTCGTGGGCGAGGTCAGGGTCGGTAGAGAAACCATAAGCGACAAGCCATTGGGCATAGGTGGGACACCCGTTGGCCTCAAGGCTACGCCCGCGGTCCGCGCCCTTGGCCACCGCTTGGATGTTGACCTCTCCATCGTAACCCCTACCGGCCCCGATGGCATGATCACGGCGGAGGACGTGCAACGGGCGGCGCGGGTGTTGGCCGAAGTCGGTCCCATGGAACCGCTGCGCGGGGTGCGCCGAACGATGGCCCGCAGCATGGCGCAGGCGCATGCTGAAGTGGTGGCGGTGACCATCTGCGATGATGCGGATATCGATCCCTGGCCGCGAGGGGCTGACATCACGCTGCGTCTGGTTCGCGCCTTGGTCGCCGGGTGCAAGCAAGAACCCTCCCTGAACGCGTGGTACGACGGGCAACACATCGGCCGGCGGTTGTTGACGAAGATCGACGTGGGCATCGCCACCGATACCGAAGAGGGCTTGTTTGTCCCGGTGTTGCGCGATGTGGCCAATCGCGATCCATCCGATCTGCGCAGAGGATTGGATGCGATGAAAGCGGCGGTCAAGGCGCGCAAGATCCCCCCCGAGGAATTACGCGGCTACAGCATTACGCTGTCCAACTTTGGCACTTTTGGAGGGCGTTACGCGGGTCCCATCATCATGCCTCCCACGGTCGCCATCGTCGGCGCGGGGCGTATTCGCTCGCAGGTGCAGGCGGTGAATGGAAAACCTGTGGTGCGTCGCATCATCCCGATCTCCTTGAGCTTCGACCATCGCGCGGTGACCGGTGGCGAAGCGGCGCGTTTTCTGGCCACTGTGCTGAGAGATCTAGAGCTTGCCGCTTGAGAGTTTCGGAGCCATCTTGACCGGGTTTGACGGGCATGAGCTTTCACGCCGCTGAATCGCAAGGCCAGTGTTTCCAGGACTTCATGCCCGGCGCTGTGTGTTTCGGCTGTGGGTCCAGCAACGCCGCAGGACTTCAGATCCGCAGTTTCTGGGACCGGGAAGAAGGAGTTTGCGTGTGGCAGCCCGATGAGCGACATCAGGGCTGGGCCGGCATCACCTGCGGCGGAATCATCGCGACTTTGATCGACTGTCATTGCATGGCGACAGCCATGGCGACGGCCGTGCGCAGGGAAGACAGGGCGCTCGGTACAGATCCGCAGTACCGCTTTGCGACCGCGCGGCTCGATATTGGGTTTTTAAAGCCCACACCCATAGACCGAGCGCTGGAGCTACGTACCCGGGTTGTCGATGTGCGCGATGGACGCAAGTTCCACCTTGACTGTGCGCTCAGCGTGGCTGGCGTAAAGACTGTAGAAGCTTCCGTCGTTGCGGTGCTGGTTTACCGCAGTGATGATCCGCAAGCCCACGGGGCCCAGTTCGGCTTGGGGGCCACACGAGCCCTCTAGCAGCCTGTCGTACTTAGGAAGAACCTACTACGGCGGTGGGAAATCGATGACATATTTCCGATCATTTTCGTTAAATAGTTACCACTATTCGCCTCAAATGTTCGAAAATCTGTCCTCGATTTCCCAACTCGCCTCGCTACGGTTCCCTAAGAGCTTGCGAAAAATCGTCGCGAGCGACGGGAGGTCGCGTTCCGCCGGAGCGCAGGACCGTTTCGCCGGGAGCGAAACGGAGCGCAAGCCCCGTAGTGGCGAGTCTCACGGATGAGGCGAGCAACCGGAGTGTATAGTGAAATACATGAGGATTCCGAACACCGCCGGAACGCTAGATCCCGAGCGCAGCAGGTTTTTTCACAAGCTCTAAGTCCGATAGGCTGCTAGCGCGGGTAACAACAGGGCGGGCACACATGAGCTCAGATCGCATACGAGTGCTCACCGCCGTGCCTCTGTGTGACGGGCACGACAGCCCGATTCATACCATCAATCGCGAGCTGGTGCGCCATGGGGTCGAGGTGGTCTATCTCGGCTATCACCGCTCCGCTCGCTGCATCGCATGTGCCGCGGTTCAAGAGGATGTCGACGCCATCGGGATCTCGAGCTACAACGGCGGCCACGTGGAGTTTTTCGCCGAGGTGCTGGAGTGCCTTAAGAGCAAAGGCGCCGCTGACATCCGGGTCTTCGGTGGGGGCGGCGGAACCATCACCCCGACCGATGCCGAGGCGATGTATGCGGCCGGCGTCGATCGCTTATTCTTCGCCGGAACCTCCTTATCCGAAATCATCGAGCAAGTCCTCCACCGCTACGCGAAGGGAGGAAAGGAAGCGCTCGCGACGAACCCCCAAACGGTCGACGCCGAGCGTTATCTTTCCAAAAGCTTAAGCAAGACCATCGCCGAGGCGACGGTGGCCGAGCTTGAGGATCCCTCCCGTTCCAAGTACCCCTTGAGCATCGGCATCACGGGCCCTGGGGGGGGTGGGGAAAACGACGCTTATCGACGAGCTGGTGTTGCGGTTTCTCGCCGCCCACCCCGATAGCCGGGTTGCCATCCTGCTGAATGACCCCACCCTTGCCGGCGGAGGCGCATTACTCGCGGATCGCGCCTCCATGGTGTATGCCTTGGACGAGCGGGTTTTCATACGCAGCCTCGCTTCCGCCACAGGGCCGAACGGGCTTTGTGCAGCCACCGGTGCGGCTGCCCACTTGCTCAAGGTCTGGGATCGGGGAGGATTGCGTTTCGATCTGATTCTCATCGAGACCGTGGGCCTGGGCCAACAAGACATGCCGTTTGCCAATGGCTTAGTCGATCGTACCGTCATGGTCATGGGGCCTGTCTATGGAGCCCCGCTGCAATTACAGAAGATAGCCATGTTAGACCTGGCGGACATCGTGGTGATCAACAAATCCGATCTGCCCACGGCCCAGATCGCGGCCAATGAGTTACGGCAGCGCTTAGATGAGCAACGGCGCCAAGCATTGGTCGCAACCGTGGCCAAGCGGCATGCGGATCCGGGGGTAGATGACTTGTTTCGCCGCCTGGTGCAGCGCGCTGACTAACGAGGTGGTCCCGTATCGCAAGGCTTGGTCCGCGTTTTCTTACCTACGATGGCGGCCTTGTCCTTGAACGGTTCACGGATGCCTTCTACACCGGAAGAGCTGGCCACGGACCGATACACGAGACGCTCCCGCATCGCGGGGTCGTGCATATACGGGTTGGACTTGGAAAGCATGTTGCTCATAGGCACAGATCGTAGCGCAACCGGTTGTTTATAGATACCACTATGGCGAGCTAGTGATTTCGCCACCTGGTGCACAACAGATGAGTATCCTCCAAGAAGTAAACCGCGCGCTCGCCGCGCATAAACAGGCGGTGGATAGGAAGGTCCAACGGGCGCGCGAGGATGCCAATTTCCGCACCACCTTGATGCAAAAATGGCAAGAGCTGCAGGCGAGCATCGAGCTGGTCACGACCCCGTCGGGTCTGGAACTGCCCTCGCTCGCTTTGCCGCAGACGGAGGAGCCGGGAGAGATCGCGCGCTTTCTATATGGAGAGGGAATGCCCGGCGAGTTCCCGTTCCTCAACGGTATCTACCCGCACTCCTACGCACACCACGGGCCAGCGGGCATGGCGGAAGAACCGACGCGCTTATTTGCCGGTTTGGGGTTGGCCGAGGACACCAACGCCCGCTTTCACACCCTCAAGCAGTATCAGCAGAGCGCGCGCTTGAGCACAGCCTTCGATGGCCCCACGCTGTATGGATTGGATAGCGACGCCGATGGTGTTTTCGGAAAGATCGGTGAAGGCGGGGTGGCCATCGACACCATCGAAGACATGGAGCGCTTGTTCGCCGGGTTTCCGCTGGATGATCCGCACTTCTCGGTCTCCATGACCATCAACGGGCCCGCCCCCATCATCCTGGCGATGTACGTAGCGGCCGCCGAGCGGCGTTTCGGGCCAAACATCCTGAGCAAGCTGCGGGGCACGGTGCAGGCCGATGTGCTTAAGGAGGTCCAGGCGCAGAACGAGATGATCTTCCCGCTCGAGCCTGCTTTGCGCTTTCTCACCGATACGGTGGCCTACACGACACGCCACATGCCTCGCTGGTATCCGATCTCGATCAGCGGCTATCACATCGCGGAGGCGGGGGCAATGCCGGTGCAGCAAGCCGCGTACACGCTTTCCAATGGATTCACCTATGTGGAGTTGTGGCAAGCCCAGGGACTCGACGTCGACCGCTTCGGTCCGCGTTTGTCGTTTTTCCTCGATTGCGCCCTGGATCTCGAATACCTGGCCTTGGGCCGCGTGTGCCGCAAGATCTGGGCGATCGGAATGCGCGAGGTGTTTGGCGCCGGCGAACGCGCCCAGCAGTTCCGCCTGCATACCCAAACCAGTGGGCGCTCGTTGATCGCCCGTGCGTTCAAGAACAATTTAAGCCGCACCGCGATCCAGTTGATGCTGGCCTATATCAATGCGACCAATTCCTGCCACAGCAACAGCGCCGATGAGCCCTTCACCACGCCGAGTGAGGAATACGTTCGATTGGCCGCCAACGCGCAGGCCATCCTGTTGGAGGAGGCTGGGCTGTTCAACTATATAAGCAATGTGTTCACGGGTTCGCCCGGCATGAAGATCCTGGAACAGGCATTGGAGCATGCGATCTCGGAAGAATTCCAGAGGATCGACACCCTAGGCGGGGTGCTGGCGGCCATCGAGCAGCGCTATCAACGCAGCCAAATACAGGCATCGGCACACCGATACGAGAGTCAAATCGATCAAGGGATCCGCCCCATCATCGGCTTGAACCGTTACCGGGACCTCGATGAACGCACACCCGAGCTCACCGTGGTCCGCACTCCGAGCGAGAAGAAACGCCGGCAGATCGACCGCCTGAAGGCATTGAAGGAACGCAATAAGGCAGCGGCGGACCGAGCGCTGGATGCCTTGACCCAGGTCGTGGAGGGTGGCGGCAACGTGTTCGAAGAGCTCCTGAATACGGTACAAGCTTGTTCTCTCGGGCAAATCACGGAGCGACTGGCCCGAATAGTGGGTCGGTTTAGACCGATGGTGTAGCAGCAGGCGGAACTCTGACTTAACTTGCACCCCGGTAATCCCTGCACGGTCACCAAATGGGTGAGGATGCCCCAGTATATCAATATCCTCTCCGCCGCTCACTCGAGCGGACGACTCAAGAGCGCGCTCAATAAGTCTCTAAAACCCCGTTCCCCCGCTGGAGACTTAGCGCCCGACCAGCTAGTGTAGTGTCCCTTAAATAACTTTACAGACTTTCCAGTGATTGCTATGGTCTCGCTCATGCCGAACACCAGCGTAGCGATCAAGTTGCAGCCGGCTGAACGCATGCAGCTGGAGACATGGGGATCCGCACACGGAACTCCGCAACAGGTGGCGCTGCGCTGCCGGATTATCTTGGGCGCCCTGGCGGGTCAGAACAATGTGTCGATCGCCGAAGACCTCGGCGTAAGCCGGCCCATCGTGCAACTGTGGCGCACGCGGGTCCGCGAGCCGGGCATCGGGGAGGTCTGGGAGATCGCCCCGGCGCGGCAGCTTCGTGAGCGTGCCGGATTTAAAAGAGGCGATCGAGGAATTTAGGCCAGCCTGGAACTAAAATCCCAAGCCCTTCATCTGGACGACCACCGTCGAGGACATCATCAAGAAGATCGAGCGGGCGCGGGTCAAGCTGGAGCAGATCAAGCCCAGATCCACCCTGCCCCGAGGGAAAAAGAAGGCGGCTTAACTGTAAAGTTATTTAAGGGACACTACACTAGCCGATTGAGAGTAGCCGTCGTAGGCAATACATCGGCTTGGATTTGGCGTGGTAATAGATCTTCTGTACCGAGCAGGCATCCATTGAGTGTTGCTCATCGCGCATGGGAAAGAACCAGAGTACTCGATCGGCAGGCTATCTAATAGCGGCGCAATTGCAGCAGCAAGCGTTTGGACAGGACCGTGTAGCGGTCTTTGCCGCCCTGCGCCTCTCCACCCACAGGGTCATGCGCTGGCTGTCAATGTCGGTGCCTAAGGAGTCGGAAAGCGCTCAGAGCTTGTGAAAAAATCTGTTGCGCTCGGGATCTCGCGTTCCGGCGGTGCTCGGGATCCTCAGGTATTTCAATATACACTCCGGTTGCTCGTCTTCTCCTTGAGACTCACCCCTTCGGGGCTTGCGCTCCGTTTCGCTCCCGGCGAAACGGTCCTGTGCTCCGGCGGAACGCGACCTCCCTTCGCTCACGACGATTTTTTCACAAGCGCTCAGGAGAGATAGACTGCAAGGCAGCGAGGATGGTGAGCTTGTCCTCAATCAGTCGATCGGCGAGGCGGAGATCGAGGTTCTCCATATCCTCCCGATCGGCAACCAGCTCATTGAGGATCGCCTCCTGTATCTTGCCGCGCTCTTGCGCGATCACATACGGGATGCGGTGAAACATCACCATGCTGTAGCGCGGGATGAAGCGCTCGGGATGGCGTTGCTCTAAAACCTGCTCCAGTTGTTTTTTTAGGTGAAACTTCGGATCGCGTACGCTGGAGCGCATCTCGACGTAGTTTTCCAAGGCCATGGCGGCGATCGCGTTGGTGTTCTCTAGACGCCGCCGCTCGAACTCCGCGAACAGCTCGGCCCAACTGCGATCCGTGTTTTCCAAGCATTCATTGAGCACACTGCAATCCTCGAAGGCGCAGTTCATCCCCTGGCCGTGAAAGGGCACGATGGCGTGCGCCGCATCACCGAGGAGGAGCGCCTGGCCCCCATGATGCCATCGTCGGCATCGGACGGTGCCGAGAAACCCAAGCGGATGGCGTGTGAAGTCTTCTACCAGATCGGGCATCAAGGGGACCGCATCCGGGAACTCTCGGCGAAACCAAGACTCGACGTGCTCCAGACGAGTGAGCCGGTCGAAGCCCGGCTCACCCTCGGTGGCTAGAAACAACGTGGCGGTGAAGCTCTTGTCTGGATTAGGTAAGGCGATCAACATGTAGCCGCCGCGCGGCCAGATGTGCAAAGCGTGCGGCTGCAGTTGAAAATCACCGTCTGCGCCTGGCGGAACAGCCAGTTCTTTGTAACCGTGATCCAAGATCTCGCTTGCCACCCCGAGCTCGGTATATCGGCGCAAGCAATCGCGTACCTGGGATCCTGCCCCGTCCGCGCCGATCAGCGGGCCAATGTCTAGCTGTCTTCGCGAGCCGTCCTGCTCATCGCCAAAGCTCGCCTGGCCGCGTTCAAGATCGAGCTGTTCCAGCTTATGGCGAAAGCGAATGCTGACCTTCCCCGTCGCCTCGGCCGCATCCAGCAAGGCGATGTTCAAGTGTCCACGCGGCACGGAAAAAATGCACTCCTGATCCGGCTTGCCGTAGGGCTGAAACTGCAAGTGACCGGTCTGCTCATGCAGCATGCGGCCTCGCATGGGAATGGCAAAACGATGCACGGTCTCGTAAAGCCCCACTTCGCGCAGGGCGTGCAGGCCGCGCTCCGCCAGCGCTAGATTGATCGACCGCCCGGCCGGTACGAGCTCACGCCGCATGTCCGGGCGACTTTCGAATAGCTCGATCTCAAACCCCCGTCTGCCCAAATAGATCGACAGCAGCGACCCTGCGAGTCCCGCTCCGATGACGGTGACCTTCCGGGTATCGCTTATGCGCATCGATCCCTCACTACCTCGTTGAGGATCTCGACAAAGCGGTAGACTTCGATGAACCGATTGTAAAGCGGCACCGGCGCGACCCGAATGACATTAGGCGCCCGCCAATCCGCCACCACACCCCGTTCGCTGAGCGCACTAAAAACGTCTCTGGCTGATTCGGGCTTTTTTTCTACGACCAGCGATAGCTGGCAGCCGCGCTGTTCTTTGGTGCTGGGGGTGATGCTCCTGACCCACCCGCGGAGTTGCTCCTGGATAAGCTGGAGCAGGAAACCCGTGAGCTTCAGAGACTTCTGCCTAAGTCGCTGCATTCCGGCCGCCTGGAAGATCTCGAGGCTCACCCGCAAGGGCGCTAGCGCCAGGATCGGCGGGTTGCTGAGTTGCCAAGCATCGGCGTCGCGACTGGGCGCAAACTCAGGTCCCATGAGAAACCGGGTCTGCGGATGGTGACCCCACCATCCGTTGAGGCGGGGCAGCTCGGCTCCGTGATGGCGCTGGTGGATAAAGCAGCCTGCCACCGCTCCAGGCCCCGCGTTCAGGTATTTGTAACTACACCATACGGCGAAATCGCAACCGACGGCGTGCAGATCCAGTGGCACATTACCCACCGAGTGCGCCAGATCGAAGCCAACCCTGCATCCCGCCGCTTGCCCGGCGCGGGTGATCGCCGCGAGGTCCAGCACCTGGCCGGTGTAGTATTGCACGCCCGGAAAAAGAATAAGCGCGATACTCTCCCCTTGCGCCTCAATGAACTGCGTGATCTGCTCGCTGGATAAACAGTCTAACCCGACCCGAGGAGCAAGCTCCAGTAAGCACGTTTCGGGCTCAAAGCCGTGAAAGCGGATCTGTGACTCGACCGCGTAGCGGCCGGAAGGAAACGCGTGTTTCTCGATCAAGATCTTATTACGCGTGGGTGTAGGCCTATAGAAGCTAACCAACATCAGGTGCAAGTTCACCGTAAGCGAGCTCATGGCCACGACCTCGGGAGCTTGGGCGCCGACCAGCTCCGCCAGTGGCTCGCGCACGAGCTCGTGATAAGGCATCCAGGGGATGCGAGCGTTAAAATGGGCACCCACACCCAGCCTAGCCCAGTCCTCCAGCTCGATCTCTATGGCTGCACGGACCCCCTTCGCTTGCAGACCTAACGAGTTACCACAGAAGTAGATGCATTCATGACCGTCTTTATGTTTAGGGATGTAAAACTGATCGCGAAAAGAGGCCAAGCGGTCCGCGGCATCCAGAGCGCGGGCGAACTTTTGGCAATGATCCCAGTCCGGGATCGCTTCGAGATCCGTCATGAGACGGTTCGCAGCGGATAAAGGATGGGGCGGCTGGGGGCCGCCTCCGCGACGAAAGGGGCGATATGCAGGTCCTGCAAATACAGGCCATCGGCGATGTCATCGGGAACATAGATCATCTCCGTGATGCTGCGCTTGGGCAAGCCCTGTTTAGGCGCTGTTCGACTGCCTTGTGCGATCCGCCAGAACATACGGTGGACCCAGAGCTTGCCGCCGTCCTTTGCACGGTCCACGGAAGGGGTATCGACCAGCAGATGGCTCGTCTGCGTTTCCAATACTCGCTGCATACCCTCGATCGAGAAAAAGGGATGGCTGTTCGCCCCTCGATAATGGCGCCAGCGCTTATCTGAGTTATTCGGCAAGGTGCGTACCACAAGTGCCTGCGCTAAGGAGTTGCTGGCGAATGGTTTCAGCGCAGAGTCCAACGCCCGGCGCGTGATAAGCTGCTCATCGGGATCGAGAGGGACGCTATAACTGTCGCCGCTGTGTTCGGCCGCCTCCGGGCGCACGGAAACCACCAGAGCCAGGCACGGCGTGGGCGAGACCATATCGAGCACCGAGATCGCTTGATCCAGAATATGGCCCGCGCATTCGGTATGGGTTCCGTTGCAGTGCGGTGTGATGGTGATGGTCTCGACGTTACAGCTGCCGCCGCGGCGGGTGTCCCCAAGAAAACCGCCGAGCTCTAGGGCATGAGCTTGCGCCATATCGGCGTCAAAGAAATTGGGCTGCTGGCCACCAAACTCGACTGGGATCCCGATCGGCATAGGCCGGCTGAGGTCCACCTCGTAGGCCGTCGTGTCCAGCGAAAAGCGAAACCTCATGGTTTCAGGAAACAAAATCCGCTTGTTCCAGCCCCAGCCATTCCAGCGCCGCACCATGATACAGCCGCTGTTGGATCTCCATCGGCAGATCGAGTGCCTCGATTAGCGCGCCGGGCCTCTGCTCCCCCAGGGGGAAAGGATAATCGGTGCCCAACATGATCTTGTTCGGGCCCATGACATCAAGCAGGTATCGCAGCGCTTTGGGATCGTGGGTGATGGTGTCGACATAGATCCGCCGCAAATACTCGCGCGGATTGACGGCATTGTCTACGGCAACGAGATCGGGGCGCATCTTGAATCCCTGCTCGATCCGGCCGATGGTAAACGGAAATGCACCTCCCCCGTGCGAAAAACACACTCTCAGTCTTGGTAAACGTTCCAATACGCCGCCGAAGATGAGCGAGCAGATGGCGCGTGATAACTCCGCCGGCATCCCGACCAACCACGGCAGCCAGTACTTGCTCATCGTCCCGCTCCCCATCATGTCCCAGGGATGGACCAGCAAAGCCATATCGAGATCGTGCGCGGCGGCGAAAAACGGGAACAGTGGTGGATCGCTCAAATTCCAGTCATTGACATGGGAGCCGATTTGCAGACCCGCAAGGCCCAGTTCCTCCCGGCAACGCTCCGTCTCCTGGATGGCAAGCTCGGGCGATTGCAGCGGCACGGTGCCGAGACCAATGATGTTCTTTGGATAGCTCCGGCAAACTTGCGCTATGTGATCGTTGAGATATCGGGCCAGCTCCAGCGCATGCCGAGGCTCCGCCCAATAGCTGAACAGAACCGGTACGGTGCAGACCACTTGCACCGCCACGCCGTAGCGCTGGTACTCCTCGATGCGCAGTTCCGGATCCCAAGCATTGGGTTCAACTTCACGAAAGAATCGACCGTCCTTATAAATTTGGGCCCGGCCGTTTTCATGCTTGATGCACGGAAACCCGCTCACGCCGAATTTTTCGTTGAGATCCGGCCAGGTCCTCGGCAGGATGTGCGAATGCATGTCGATTTTTAACATGCGGCTTTTACTTCCTTGGTGCGGGAATGAGGTGCTGTAGCGTTGTGAACAGCATGTAATTCCGCTCGATGCTTCGCTCTGCTCGCGGTTCGATCATCAAGTTACGAATCACAGACTCCAACATTTGGGATGTCCGTTGGGGATAGCGATTTGGCGCCGAGTTCCTGGGCTTTTCTCGCCATCGTGTCTACACCCGCAACGGTACCATAGGTCCCCCAATGGGGAAAGTCAATCCTCGCTGGGCTATTCCCGACACGGCGGCGATACCAGGATCTATATTCTAGTGCACTGCTTCATTGAGCGCAGGACCGTTTCTTCGGGAGGTCTATTCAACTACCCGATGGAAGAGTCCGGCCTCTCCTTCTCCACTACTGCGCCGTAGCCCACTGGGGCTACGGCGGTCTGTTAACGACCGAATATATACGTGCAGTCCTCCTTACACACGATTGTCGATCCTCACCGTGTGCGTGGAGGTCACGTTGATTGTGTGTATACTTCAGCGTAGATACATCTCAAGGAGAGCAGCATAAAAACCGCGAAGATATTTACCCACGGGCATAGCCAGGCCGTGCGCTTGCCGAAGGAATTCCGCTTCGACGTTGCAGAGGTCTACATAGAAAGATCCGGCGAAGGGGTTATTCTGACCCCGAAGAAGCCGGACGCGTGGCGCAGCGTGCGCGCCGTCGCCGGAAAGTTCAAGGGAGAGTTGGATCGTGCGCAGCCAGAGGCTTTCGACCACCGAGATTGGCCTGTATGAGCTACATGCTCGATATCGACGGATCGAGCGCCTGAGAAGCGTGCGCATATCCTCTCCCGGCAACCAGATCCGCCGTTGTTGCTGTCAGCGGTCACGGTGTCCGAATTGAGTTATGGGGTGGAGAAAAGCAAATGGCGCAAGGCAAATACCGCATTGCTGGATAAATTCCTGCGCGACTTTCACATCGTACCCTACGATGAACGAGCGGCGAGAATTTGCGGTGTGCTCCGTGCCGCCTTAGAGAAAAAAGCCTCCTCCGCAGAATTTGTGGGTACTGATCTGAGGCGTATTTATGCATCTGATTCATTACTTGGAATAAAGTTACGTTCTATAGGTCCGAAATTTTGGGTATCAAAAAATCTGTTGGGCTGT